>JBNKOT010000408.1:0-7450 GCA_050294855.1 Draconibacterium sp.
AAATGCGCATTACACCGTCGTTGTCCATCATAAATAGTTTCCCATCAGCAACTATTGGCGACGAATATAAAGTGGTTCCAACATCGTGTTCCCAGTATTGCTCGCCGGTTTTGGCATCGTAACACACCATAACTCCGTAACTTGTTGCAATAATCAATAATCCGTTGTATGCCAGCGGACTTGAAGCTTCGGGAAGATACTCGTCGTTTTCCCAGAGAATAGAACCATCTTTTGCATTTATGGCCACAAGGCGGGCATATTCATTGGCTGCAAAAACAACACCGTCGAAATAACCAACCGAAGGACCAACTTCGCCCATCATACAATCGGTTGCCCAAAGTTCTTTTCCGGTTTCAACATCGTAAGCAGCAACAATCGGGTCGGCGGTTAAAATAAGTTGATATTTTCCATCGACTTCTGCCAGAACCGGACTTGCCCACGAAATTTTTGCTTCGCGAACCGTTTCCCATACTGTTTCTCCGGTTGCCACATCTAAGGCCAAAATTTTTCCTCCCCGATTGGTATCGAACTGAATAAATAATTGATCTGCCCAGGTTATTAACGACGAAGAATGTCCGTAATGATTGTCGGGTACACCAATATTTTTTGCCCAAATCCGTTTGCCGGAAAAATCAAAAGCAATGACATCTCCATCAGCAAAAATGGCATAAACACCTTTACCGTCGCATGTTAAAGTTGGTGCTGACAAACCTGTATCTTCGGTAACCCGTGGCATCTTGGCCGGCGAGCCCTGAATATTATCGGCAACTCCTGTCCAAAGCAATTTCCCGTCGGCAAGATTAAAACAATACACTTCGCGCGTTGCATTATCGGCTCCTGCAACAAAAACTTTATCGCCCCAAATCACCGGCGAATTAAATCCGTGTTTCGGAATGGCAGTTTTCCATAAAACATTTGTTCCGGCTTCTCCGTCCCATTTTGTTGGAATATTTTTCAGATAAACAACTCCTTGTGCCAGTGGACCTCTAAAAGAGTTGTGATTTTTTTTGATCGCTTCAAGTGTGATTCCATTTACCGTTTTTGTTGCAGGTTTTACTGTTGTAGCTTTTTCAGCAGGACTTTCTTTTTTCAGTTCTTCAGAAACAGGAACCACTTCCGTATTTGATTCTTCAATTACTGTTTCAACTTCCGGAGTTGATGGTGTTTCAGCAGCTACTCCCGGTTGAACTTCTATCACTTCAATTCCTTCTTGTTCGGGAGTTAATGTTGTTTCTGCAACCACAGCCCCGGCATCGTAATTATTCAGATAATTCACTGTTGCAAATGAAGCAATCATCGCACAAGTCATTACCACCACACCAACAATTATTATTCCTTTTTGAGCCAGAATCCGACCAGCAATTTCGTTTTCCAAAACGGTGTCTGGTTCTTCAATTTTTGCTTTTGCAGCATAATAAACACGCAATGCAAAGGCCAAAACTATAGCACCAAATAACAAAAGATAGGCTCCGGTTTTTACCTGCCACTGACTATTAAAATAGGCTTTTCTGGCTAACAAGTCGTAATTTCTAATCTCGGATTTGAGTTCCTCATTATTAGCATCGTCTTTCAATCTTTCAACCAAAGCTTCGAGCGCTTTACTTTCTATCGGATCGTTTTTTGAAACCTGCCAGAAATTCAGAATCAATAAAAGTGCTACCGTTGCACAAAAAATTCCTGCGATTAGTGTAACGTTTTGTGCGAGTTTTAATTTATCTGTGTTGTTCATGTTTATTTTAGTTGGAAAACTGCTGACCGAAATCAGAAGTCTGGTTATCCTTTGTGTTGTTTTCTAACTACTTTTAGCTTTGTTCAATTTATAATTTAACAATTTGACCTTTTACAATTTATCAATTTTCATTGCTTCATTTCTCCACCGGACAATAATCGATGCACCGTGCACAACTATAACAATTTCCTTTGTGAGGTTCGTAATCTTGACGACGTCTGAACACCACCGTATTTAATAATGTTAATCCGATTACGAGTCCCAAAAACCCTCCGGCGATCATACTTCCGACATAGAATTTCTCGCGAATAATTTCTGCTTCCGAGACCAATGTTTCCATCGTTTTTCCTGCGGAAAGAAAAGTTTGAATATCGATATTGTCCGGATCATTTTTTAATTCGGGTTGAGCAATCAGTAATTCAGCCAGATAAACTGTTGAATTTGCTTTCGATAAAAAAGTGTGCGATTTTGCTCCAACAAAAATTCCCGCCGCAATCCAGATTGGAATAATAACAGCATAGGTTATAAATTTCTTTGGTCCCAAACCCGATTTGATCACTTCCTTTTCGTTGGTTGGAAAGTCGATGGCATCGAAAGGACAAGAAGTGGTGCATAATTTACACTGAATACATTTTGACGGAGTAATGGTTAAATGCCATTTCGAAAAACGCGACATCCAACTCAACAATACGCCGTATGGACACAAAAAACGGCAATACGGACGCGCAACAAACATTCCCATCAATAAAAACGAAATACCCAAAACAACCATGTGAAACTTGGCATCCATTCTAAAAATTCCTACAAACGGATCGTATCTACAAATGATAAAATCGGTTCCTGTGGCAGCAAAAAGAACGGCCAAAGTCAAATAGATATATGGAATGAGTCCTAAAGTTTTGTTCAGCCATTTGGGCAAACTAATTGGTTTTACGACTACCAAATCCTGAATTGCACCCAGCGGACAGGCGCCGGCACAAAAGGTCCGTCCAAAAAACAGGGTAAATAAAAGTGGTAGAATAAAAAACAAAAGTGTGGTTAACGAAATGGCATAACCCGTGTCGAAAAATGTTAAGGTGACATTTTGTATCGATCCAATGCTACAAATACAGCCCTCGCGATAAAATCCAAAATAAATGAGTGTAAAAATAGATAGCCACAAAACTCCCTGCCGCGACCGGGTTTTTAAGGCAAAATAAGTTGCCAACGATAGTACCAGCAATAAAACCAACACATCGAAATATTCGGCTGCCAAAGCTCGTGGTTCCGGAGTTTCGGGCGTTGGTTGTGTATATCCGGTATCGAATTCCGGTTTTGGAAAACGTTGCTTCTGCGCAAAAAGATTAAAAGTAATCAGCAAAAAAGCAAAGGTAAAAAGTATGTATCTAAGTTTTCTCATGAGGTAAGTTATGCTTCTTTGTTATTCACCCAATCGCCTTTTACTTTATAGGCTTCGCTGGCTTTAACCCGCGTAATTGCTTCCGAAGGACAAACCCTCGCAATCGAACATTCGTTGCAGTTTACGCAAATATCGTGGATGATTTGCAAGTGCATCGAACCATTACCGAACGAAGTACAACCTTTTACACATTTACCGCAACCGATACATAAATCCTCATCGATGTGGTATTCAAAATAAGGTTCTTCGATAAAACGTCGTTCGATGGCTGCAGTCGGGCAAAGTTGATTTTCGGCAGCGGTGCTTTGTTTGTTCGCATCGGGTTTTAAATAACCACCGCACAAATCGCAGTAACCGCACAAATCGAATGCGTGTAAACATTTTACTGCTGAAGGTGTCATCACACAATCGGTGGCACATCGTCCGCATTGCGTACATTTAAACGGATCGATCTGCCAAACGTAATCGTTGGTCGTAACTCTTTTGAGTGCAGCTACACTAACCGTCCCCAACGACAATAACAAGGAAGCCCGAACCCCGTTCTGGATAAATTTCCGCCTGCTTTGTGATTTATTTTTTTCCATCTCTCTCCTTTTTTACTTCCGGATTTTCGCAATTCGATATTTTTCCACAATTTTTGCAAGTGGGTGAAACCGAACAACTCGCACTCACTTTATTGTTAACTAAAAGATATCCTGCCGAAAGGGTAATTCCGCCAAGTATTAAAAGTCGTCCGCCGGTTTTAAAAAATTCTTTTCGGTTCATATTTAAAAAGTTAGAAGTCAGAAGTCGGAAGACAGAAGTTGATCTGTTGAATCCGAAAATCTGTCGTTCCATATTGTTACTATTTTAAAGCAAATACTCTCAATACTTTTCGGTCGAAATCGAGGGCATAAATATTTCCCTGTTGGTCGACAGCAACATCGGGTGCCTGACCTTCTGTAATATTCTCGAATTTACCGGGCGCTGCCACCACACACAAAAACTCTCCGGATGGTTTGTACACTTTAACCCGAACCAGTCCTTTTTCGCTGGTAATAAAACTTCCATCGGGCAAAAATGTGAAATGCGCCGGGTTGCAACAACCACTAAACGACTCGGTTCTGGCGCCACTCGCTTTCCAATGCTCCCGTAAATTTCCTTCATCGGTATAATTTTCTAAAGCATGCAAACCAGGATTTACCACCCACAAATCGCCTTCTTCATTAATATCGATGTCGAAATAAGGACTCGGTATTATAAAACCGTGCAACACATCTTCGCTCGCTTTACCCTCAAATTCGTTGATAATTTTGCCATCTTCGGAAAAGCGGAAAATTCTTCTTGTGCCTGCATCGGCAACAAAAACAAACGCTCCTTTCACCGCAAGTGCAGTGATGTAGGAATTATCATCCGAAAGATTCCATTCAGCTTTTGTATTTCCGCTTTCATCAATAACCTGAATTCGTTTTTCGAACGCGACATATATTTTTTCGCCAGCTACCTCAACTGCTTGAGGGGCTTCTGAAAACTGAACCTCGTTTAACAACTTCCCTGAAAGATCAATTATTTTGAGTTTTTGGTCGCCAATTACATAAATCTTATTGGCCGTTATTGTAATGCCAGCCGGCTCTTCAAAACCTACTTTAAAATTTTTTGTCTCCTTGTAATGAATTAAATTTTCGGGTACATTTCTGAATTCATCTACGCTAAATTCAAATTTATTGGCCTCCATATTATCAGGTCGTTTGGAGTACCAATCGCCCACCATCACCGCAACAATCACAATTGCCAAAATGATCAGAAAGATTATTATTCCCTTGTTTTTCATTTTATACATTTTTAAAAGTGCCTTGTTTTTCTAACCAGCTTTTCGTCAGGTGCAACATCTTCTTCTTTATCAACTTTTCTCGTCAGACGATTTCTTTTAGTTTCTTTCACCCGGCGCTGCGCACCAGGCTATTATCGTTTGACACTTTCAGTGTCGTTCAGTTTAATAAAAGATATCAGTCATTTTAACAGTTTATCAATTTCACAGTTTAGCAGTTTTTTAATTTATCAGTTTATATTCAAATCAATACAAACCATTGTTTTCGAATCGCGCATCAATAAATAACCGTCGGCCAGTGCAAATGGTGCCCACGCATCGTGACCATCTTGAATTACTTGTACCTGTTCGAGTTGAATGTATTTTTCGGTACTCGGTCGTGCAATTGTTAATGTTCCGTCGTCATTTAAAATAAAAAATTTATTGTCGGCAATAAAATAAGGTCCCAATCCAAATCTTGTTTCTTTTCCGCTGGCCCAAACCACTTTTTTTGTATCACCCGGATCGACACACACAAATTGATTTCGCAGTGCTCCTCCGTCTTTTGGAGCAATTCCAAAAAGATGATTATTCCAGTAAATGGCAGTTTGTTGTTCGCAGGCCAACCCGTCTTTGGGTTTGTATTCGTCAATCACTTCTACACTAAAATTTCCTGCATTTTCTGAAAGTTGCAACATCATACTTCCGGCGCCGTAACCAGCGGTCATAAATATTTTCCCATCGGGCATACAAACCGGTGACGGTGCCACAACCGAGTGGTTCCATGCCGAAGTTTCCCAAAGAACTTGTCCTGCATCCGGTCCGTCGGCTGCAATCCCCGACAATCCTCCAATACTACTGTAAACGTACATTTTTCGACCACCAAAAGTAAATGGCATAATCGATGAGTGCGACATTTTCCATCCGTTCGGATTTGGCGTTTCCCAAAGTTTTTCGCCTGTTTCGCAATCCACTGCAATCATCAAAGCACTTCCTCCGGTTGCCAATATAGCAACATCGTTATCGATTAACGGACATTGCCCGGTGTACCAAAATGGTATTTCGTTCTGATATTCTTTTACAATATCGAGTCCCCAGCGGAAATTTCCATCTGCTCTGTCGAGACACATCACATGACATTTTGGACCGATTGTAATAATGTAATCTTCAGTGAGCGCCGGAATCGTTCGCGACATTCCGTGGTTTCGTTTTACGGCAACATCGTAGCCCCTGCTCCATTGTTCTTTGCCATCGATTAACGAAATACAACGCAGTTTATCGGCACGTTCTTCTTCGTTGTAATCTAAAATATAGGCAAGACCTTTGTAAATTGCTGCTCCTGAATGACCTTCGCCAAGTTCCATCGACCATAGAATTTTTGGGCCTTCGGCTCCAAATTTCTCAACTAGCTTTATCGGTGATTTCGAAATATTATCAAAATCCTGACCTCGAAAGCGTGTCCAGGTTTCTGTTAAAGGTTTATATTCGGAAGAAAACGTTTCGAAGTGTTCACCAATATTTACCTCCTGCATGGCAACACCTTTCCCTCGGTTGTCTGCACCTTCCACATTAATGGTAAAATCGTTTGTAGGATCGGTGTTTAACCACCAAAAAATGCTTACAAAACCAATCAGGCCGATCGAGATAAGAATAATATTAATGGTTCGTTTTGTCATTTTATTCTGGTACCTGGTAACTAGTTGATAGATGTTAGAAAAGAGTAAAAAACAATTAAAAGAGAAACTAAAACCTTCTTTTCTGCACTCTACTTTTAATCAGTTTCAAAAAGGGAAGGTCCTGAAATAATTTCAGAATAATTGTTTCAAATGTTACAATCTGTATACTCTCTACTCTAGTCTATAAAACTATTAGTTTCTTATTTTATATATCATTAAAACATCGCCATGACGGATAAATAATTTGCCATTGTAAATTGCAGGGTGCGCCCAATGAGGGCCAGCTCCTCCGTCCAATTTAAAAGTACTTATTATTTTCAAACTATCTATTGAAGGTTCAACAAGGGCAATGTTACCTCGTTTTTCTTCATAGAGATAAAGTTTTCCGTCGGCAGTAATTATCGATCCTTTATTTTCCCAGTCTGCCTCCCAATTGGTACGGCCTGATTCCCAATTTACGCTTGCCCATTTTCCATTGGCATTGTTTTGCCAGTTGGCTCCGTATATATTTCCATCGACTAAAACCACTCCGCCATGATGCGTGTCAATGTCATAATTTTTCCATTTTAATGCAATCGACTTTCCATCCTGAGAAAGGGATAACAGTAAGCCGGGGTGATCGTAACCACTTGTCACAAAAATTTCGTTGTTGAAATACAAGGGTGGGTTAGTATTTCCGCCTTTCCCCTGCCGATGCAAATGATACTGTATCAGATTATAATTCCAGAGAATTTTACCGTTGTCAGCATCAATCCCCAAAAGATCGTTGGTAGTTTGTACAAGTACAATTTGTTGTCCTTTGTGATCGATCAGCGTTGGCGAAGCATACGATTTTGCACCCCCAAAACTGGAGGTCTTCC
>JBNKOT010000409.1:0-6329 GCA_050294855.1 Draconibacterium sp.
ACTTAACGCGAATGTTAAGTGCCAATTTGTGTAATTTCTGAATATCTTAAAAGTAGATGCTTTTTACGTCTATTTTGCATATTTTTTTAGTGCTGCTTCTAATGCCGGACCTCTGAGGTTTTTGGCAAGAATTACACCGTTTTCGTCAAGAAGGTAATTTCCGGGAATCGATCTTACACCATAAATTGCAGCATGTTTCGAACTCCAGCCTTTTAAATCGCTGATGTGGTATGGCCAATTTAATTTATCTTGTTTTATTCCCTGTTTCCAGGCTGCATCGGTTTTATCGAGCGACACATTAAAAATTACAAAACCATCGCCGTTTGTAAATTTTTTGTCTTTAAAACTATTGTATGCACGAACCACGTTTGGGTTTTCTCTGCGACATGGTCCACACCACGATGCCCAAAAATCCAACAATACTAATTTTCCTTTTGTATCCGAAAGTTTAATGGTTTCACCATTTGGTGCTTTCCCGATTAATTCCGGTGCTTTATTTCCAATTCCAACTCCAATTTTTTGCTGTGCCAGCGAAATTCCCGTACCTAAAAAAACAACTGCCAACACTAATAATAATTTCTTCATGTATATAAACTTTAAATAATTTGCTTCAAAAATATAATTTATTGAATACTTATAACGGTAAACAGGAACGAATGTTTAATCCATCCATATTCAATTTACACGCGTTCTATTTTAGCTCCCATTTGATTTAAGCGTCCGTCAATGTTTTCGTAACCTCTGTCGATTTGTTCGATATTGTCGATTCTACTTGTTCCTTTTGCCGACATGGCAGCAATCAACAATGCAATTCCTGCGCGTATATCCGGCGATGTCATTTTCGTTGCACGCAAACTTTGTATACGGTCTAAACCGATAACAGTAGCGCGGTGCGGATCGCAAAGAATAATCTGTGCGCCCATATCAATCAATTTGTCGACAAAGAAAAGCCGGCTTTCAAACATTTTCTGATGAATGAGTACACTTCCTTTGGCTTGTGTGGCAACCACCAGAAATACACTTAGCAAATCGGGTGTTAATCCTGGCCAGGGTGCGTCAGAAATGGTCATTATCGAACCATCGATGTACGATTCTATTTCGTAATGTTCGGTGTCTTTTACCAAAAGATCATCGCCATCCTGAACAATATTAATTCCCATTTGACGAAATGCTGAAGGAATAATTCCCAGATGTTGAATTCCAACGTTTTTGATGGTGATTTCGGATCCTGTCATTGCGGCGAGGCCGATAAAACTACCCACTTCAATCATATCAGGAAGTACTTTGTGGCTGCACCCGCTTAACGAATTTACACCTTCAATGGTTAAAAGGTTGGAGCCGATTCCGTTGATTTTTGCACCCATCGAAACCAGCATTTTACTGAGTTGCTGCAAATAAGGTTCGCAGGCAGCATTGTAAATTGTGGTTGTTCCTTCGGCTAAAACTGCAGCCATTAAAATGTTTGCAGTTCCGGTAACCGAAGCTTCGTCGAGCAACATGTACGCGCCTTTTAGTTTTTTTGCTGTAATCGAATACCAATTGTTTTCGGCATCGTAATTAAAGCTTGCACCGAGTTTCTGCAGCCCGATAAAATGGGTGTCGACTCTGCGTCGTCCGATTTTGTCGCCGCCGGGTTGCGGAATAAAACCTTTGCCAAAACGTGCGAGCAGTGGTCCGATCATCATTATCGATCCACGCAGGCTCGCGGCCTGTTGGGCATATTCCGGACTTTTTAGAAAATCGATGTTTATATTTTCCGCATTAAAACGAAAAGTTCCTTTTTTAATTCTTTCAACTTCAACGCCCAATCCTTTTAAAATATCGATTAGTTTTAGTACATCACGTATTTCAGGAACATTTTCGATGGTAATATTTTGATCGGTTAGCAGGGTGGCACAAACAATTTGAAGTGCTTCGTTTTTTGCGCCTTGCGGAACAAGTTCGCCGGTAAGTTTTAATCCCCCCTCGATGATGAAAGTTGACATTTGGAAAAGTTAAAAGTTAGCGTCTCTTGTGCGATTTATTGTCTTTTGTTTTTTTCTTTTTTGCTGGTTTCGAAATCAGATTTTTCGATTCTGTGAGCTTCAGATCCTGGTCTATTTCCATATTTCCATGAGAAAGCTCTCGTAAATCTTTGAAAATTTTATCGTCTTCTACGGCATCTTTATTCCATGCCAGATACGATTTTTTCATGTGGTTGGCCAACAATTCAATCATCGCCTCTTTTTCTTCGCCTTCCAATTCTGCTGCTTTTTCGATTAGCAATTCCATGGTACGCCCGTAATGTTTGTACTTTATTCTGTTTTGGCTGTACGGAACCTGGTTTGGTTTTTCGGTAAGAATATCTGGTGACGGTGGATCGTATGGGTAATCGATGTCCAATTTAAAATCGGTCATAATCGCCAAATGATCCCATAGTTTGTGTTTGAATTCTGCAACGTCGCGTAAGTAAGGATACAAATTACCCATTACATCAATTACAGTTTGTGCATGCTTGTTGCGTGTCTCTCTGTCTTCGATGGTCATCACATATTCGACCATGTTCTGTATATTTCTTCCATATTCAGGAAGTGGAAGTTTTTTCCTTTGTGAATTATAATCCATTTAATTTTTGTATTGGTAACTAACTTAATGACAGGAAATCTAATTGAATTTCTTCTGAAGATAGTTTTGCAAAACTAATGATTTCCTGACAAATGGCAATTTTTATTTTTTTTCATGTGCTTATCCCTTGATTTTTAATTTGGCAAATTTTAACAAAAGTTGTTTGTGCCCATGCTTTTGAAAAAATATTGTTGCTTTTAAATCGGGTGCTATTCCTTCAACCCTCAGTACTTTTCCTTCGCCAAAACGCTGGTGATCTACTACCATTCCCGATTGGATTTTTGTGGGATCGTCGCCGGTAAAAGAGGCTTGCCGTTTTCCCGATTCTTTTAGTGAAACGAGTTTTCGGTTAAAAATGTTTTGTCTTTCGGGAACTTTTAGGGGTGTTTTCGTACTTTGTCGATTGTACTCGCGACGCTGTGTTTTGTCCGATTGTACAACTGTTCTGCTTGCTCGTGCAGGTCGGGATACATTCGAATTGTCGAGAAATTTTTCGTCGAGTTCTTCTAAAAACCGACTTGGCGCACAAAAATCGAGATTTCCCCAGCGGTACCGTTGGTTGGCATACGAAAACCAGGCGTTGTCTTCGGCGCGGGTTAAAGCAACATAAAATAAACGGCGTTCTTCTTCGAGCGATTCAATTGCATTTTTTTCCCCACGTGGTTGTGCCGGGAAAAGATTTTCTTCCAAACCTACCATAAATACATTTTTGAATTCGAGTCCTTTTGCCGAATGAACCGTCATTAAAGTTACTTTGTCGCGGTCTTCATCTTTTTCGTTATCCTGATCGGTAAGCAGCGCAACATCTTCCAGATAATTTTCAAGTTTATCGGGGCGGCCTTCTTCTTTTGCCGAAATACTAAATTCCTGAATACCGTTTAACAATTCCTGAATGTTTTCGTGACGACTTAGTCCTTCGGGTGTTTTATCGTTGTATAATTCTTTTAAAATTCCCGTTTTTTCGGCGATTATTTTTGCCGTATCAAAAGCTTCATTTTCAGCAGAAACAGTTGCAAAATAGTTGATCAGATCGACAAATTTCTGAACTTTTGTAATGGTTCCTTTATTCAGACCAGCCGGATTTGAATGGTGAAAACTGTTGATGATTTTCCAGATGGTGGTTTCGTTATTTGTGGCAGCGGTTTCCAGTTTCATCATCGTAGTGTTTCCGATTCCTCTGGCCGGAAAATTAATGATGCGTTTTAAAGCTTCGTTATCTGCCGGATTAATTGTCATTCTGAAATAGGAGAGCAAATCTTTAATTTCTTTGCGCTGGTAAAAACTTAATCCACCGTAAATTTTGTAGGCAATGTTTCGTTTTCGCAGGGCTTCTTCAAAAATCCTCGACTGTGCATTTGTTCTGTACAAAATTGCAAAATCCTGGTTTTTATAATGATCGCGCAATTGTGTTTCGGCAATTTCGTTGGCCACCAAAAAACCTTCTTCGTTATCGGTTAAAGCCGAAAGGATTTTTATTGGTTTTCCAATGTCTTTTTTCGAAAAAACAGTTTTTGGAATCTGTCGTTTATTTTGTGCAATAATACTGTTTGCCGCATTTACAATGTTTTGTGTCGATCGGTAATTCTGTTCAAGCTTAAACAGTTTATGTTCGGGATAATCGTTTTTAAAATTGAGGATGTTTTCGATTTTTGCGCCGCGAAACGAGTAAATACTTTGTGCGTCGTCGCCCACCACACAAATGTTTTTATGCACCGCCGATAACTTTTTGACGATCAGATATTGTGCATAATTGGTATCCTGATACTCGTCGACCAAAACATAATCGAAACGGTTTTGGTATTTCTCCAGAATTTCGGGTTTGTCGCGAAAAAGCAAATTGGTTTTTAACAGCAAATCATCGAAATCCATGGCGCCCGAAAGAAACGAACGTTTGGTGTATTCTTTATAGATTTCTGCAATTGCAGTCATTCGCATGCTTTTGTCGACACTACGAATTTCGGCATTGTTCGCATAAACTATCGGAGTAATCAGGTTGTTTTTTGCCATCGAAATTCGGCTGGCAACCACATTTGGTTTATACATTTTATCGTCGAGTTGCAAACTTTTTATAATTGTTTTTATCAGACTTTTGCTGTCGGCACTGTCGTAAATGGTAAAATTCGAAGGATATCCGATTGCTTCGTGTTCGGTTCTTAATATCCGCGCAAAAATACTATGAAAAGTTCCCATCCAAAGATAACGGGCCACTCTTTCGCCGGCAACCTTTGCAATTCTTTCTTTCATTTCGCGCGCTGCTTTGTTGGTAAAAGTCAGTGCTAGAATCGATGATGCACGCGCGCCTTGATTTAAAAGGTGCGAAATCCGATAAGTTAAAACACGTGTTTTTCCCGAGCCTGCACCCGCAATTACCAAAGCCGGACCTTCTGTTCGAATTACGGCTTCTTTCTGAATACTATTTAAATCTTTAAGATAATCCAAAACTGAAAGAATTTGTGATTGCTGTTTTTCGATTCAAGAGAAAACGAAAAATCTGAATTTCAACGTTCAATAAATAATAAAGAAACAAAAGTATAAGTTGTTCACTTGTTTCTATGGTTTTCGTCTGCCTTGTATCAACAAAATTAATGTTGATCATAAATTGTACGTAAATCGTTGATTTTTGTGTGAAAGCAGACAATTAAATAAAAATTATACGTTAATATTGTAGCTCAAATGCTCGCATTTATGAAGAAGAAGTTTTTCAAATTATTTGGATTTTTATTGATTTTATTGATTTCGATGACCACACAGGCACAGTTATCTGCTCCTGGTTCGAGTGCGTCGGACGAAACAAATTATCCTGTTTTTACCGAAACCGACAGTATTTTTATTTTCTGTGCAGGCAGTGAATTCGATGAAAATGGTGTACTTCGTATGACCAGTAATTTAACGGGTACCAAAACATTTTTGTGGGAAATTTACAACAATACAACCGGTACATTCGAATTCTTTTTTTCGGAAAGTACCGATGCTGTTTCTTCCGAAATTTCGGGTTTGGCCGATGGCGGATACAGAGTTACGGTTACACAGGGGGCAACAACGATCATCAGTCGGGCCTGGGTTTTTAATAACTGGACAAATGCCGAAGCAAATATTACCGAATCGAATTGCGATTATTTTCAGTTAACCGGTGAATTTACTACTGCTGAATTAAAATATTACGACCTGGAAGATCAAACAGAACTAACGGTTTATAAAAATGTAAAAGTACAATGGAAAGTCGAAGAAGATATTGTTGCCGCGGTTTTGAGCCCTGCAATTTATAATCCGCCAACCAAAGACACCGAATATACTTTGCGGATTTACGACCGTTTTGGATGCGAAGGAACAAGAACATTAACTTACATTTCGATTGTAACAAAAGCTAAGTTTAAAGCCGAATTTGGAGAGCAGGATCCCACAGAACTCGAAGCACCGTTAACAGTAAGTTTTATCAACGAATCGGAGAATGGTTCGCCGGGACAATACGAATGGTTTTTGTTTCGCGATTTGGATGAAATAAAAAGAGAGTCGGAAAATTCGCAGGCCCCGATCGACAGTATTTTTATTGTTGCTTACGACGATAATCCGATTTATACCTACGAAAATACCGGAATTTATAATGTTAAACTGGTATCGAAAAAAATTTCCGAAAATCAGGTTTGTGTCGACACTTTTTATATTCCCGATTATATCGTTGTCGATTCGTCGTACATAACAGTACCCAATGTTTTTACACCAAATGG
>JBNKOT010000410.1:0-3287 GCA_050294855.1 Draconibacterium sp.
TATCACGAAGCTCCGAGTGGAGCTGAGGCAGCAGGCGGCTGTTAATCTATTCTATAACCAATATTAAAATTCAAAAAAATGAAAAAGTACTTAGTTTACACTATTCTATTTGCATTTGTTGCAACAGTTTCGTTTACCGGTTGTAAAGAATCGACCCCTGCCGGAGAAGAAGCAGTAGCTTATCAGACATTAACAACTTATCTTAAAGCCAACAGCATGGATTTGGGTAACATTCTTACCAATTCTGCCGGACAAAAATTTGTAATGGCCGCACCTGCCGATGGTAATGTCAGCGCAAAATGGGTGATGGATATTCGTAGTGCTGCCGACTTTGCAACAGCACACATCGAAGGAGCTCACAATGTAGTTTTTGGTGATATTTTAACTGCAGCTGCCGGAGCCGACAAGCCAATTTTGGTGGTTTGTTACACCGGACAAACTGCTTGTTATGCAACTTCGTTATTACGACTTTACGGATATGAAGATGCACAAGCATTAAAATGGGGAATGAGTGGCTGGAATGCTCAGTTCGACAAATGGACTCCAAACTGTAAAGACCTTACAACTGCCGACAACTGGACAGTTGAAGCAACAGCTGCCGGATCTTTTGATGATCCTTCGTGGATTAGTTCAACAACCGACGGTGCTGCACTGCTGAAAGAAAGAGTGGAAGCTGCCGTTGCCGCCGGATTTAAAACTGCATCGAGTGCCGATGTTTTGGCTAATCCTTCTAATTATTACATTAATAATTTCTTCTCCGATGCACATTATGTTGGCTTTGGTCATGTTAACGGTGCAGTTCGTGTTAGCCCGTTATCTATCGACTTATTTGATAGTTTAGATCCCGATAAAGAAGTGGTTACCTATTGTTATACAGGTCAGACTTCAGCCGTTATTACTGCTTATTTAAATGTAGTAGGATTTAATGCAAAAAGTTTATTGTTTGGAATGAACGGAATGAGCACTTCAAATCCATTCTGGACCGCTGGCGAAGGTGTAACAAATCATTGGGGATACGATTCTAATCCTAAAGATCTACCAACAGTTTCAAATTAATAATAATACAGAGGGATAACTGGAATCAGTTTTCCCTCTTTTTGTTTTAAATCATTTTAAACATATGACAATGATACGCAGACTTGTTTTATTAATTATAGCTATCGTTTTTGTTGGAATTACTGCACAAGCACAAGGCTGTGCCGAACCGGCATCCGAAGATGGTGTAAATGTTTTTGGTTTTGTACAGGCACAATACGACTACGGTATTTTCGATAAAGCGGAATCTACTTTTGGTTTTAACCGTGCACGAATTGGAGTAATGGGAAACATTCCGTACGATTTTAGTTATTACGTACTTTTAGAAACAAGCCCTTTTAAAAAGGATGGACCAAAAGCTTATTTGCTCGATGCATTTATAACCTATAATCGATTTTCTTTTGCAAAAGTGAGTGTTGGTTCGTTTAAAGTTCCTTTTGGTTTGGAACTCAGCACACCCTGCCATGCGCTGCATACAATTAATCGCTCTAAGGTGGTGAGCGAATTAACTGCGCCCGACCGCGACATGGGATTAATGTTGTTGGGAGGTTCTGATACTACGCTGTTTCGCTACGCTGTTTCGTACATGAATGGAACCGGGCTTTTGGTAAAAGATGCAGACACGTACAAAGATTTTATTGGACGGGTACTCATCCAACCCACAACCTGGATGCATGTTGGTGGTAGTTTTAAAACCGGAAAATCGGCAAATCTCGAGGATCCAACTTTAGACGACAACACTACAACACGTTTTGGTGCAGAAGCCGAAATCGAAATTGCAAATTTTCTTGTTCAGGGTGAATACATTTATGGACAAGACGAAGGTGCTTACACCGTTGGTGGAGGTTGCGGAAGCGATCCTGAAGTGGTAATCGGAAACATTAAACGTTCGGGAATGTATGGAATGATTTTGTACAATACACCCTGGAATTTGCAACCGGTATTAAAGTACGAAAACTACAATAACAACTTAGACGAAGACAACAATCTGGAGCAAATTACTACAATCGGGTTAAACTATTTCTTTAACGAATGGACTCGTTTACAAGTAAATTACGAATACAAAGCCGAAAAGGCGCACGAAGTAAAAAACGACTTGTTTATGGTTCAATTACAAGTGAGATTTTAAAGTCAGTCAAATTTAAATATTAAACCAATGAAAATTAATAAACTTTTCCTTTTAGGATTTGTGCTGTTTGTTGCAACAGCGCTGTCGGCCCAGGATATTATTTCGGCCACAGATCTAGCTAAAATTTCGAAGAATAAAGATGTGCTTATTATTTGTGCAACTTCAGCCGATGGCTATAAAGTGCACATTGCAGGTTCGGTAAACGTACCACACACTTCGTTATGCACCAACGAACCCATCAGAACCATTATTATGTCTCCTGATAAAATGGCCAAAGTGCTTGGATCAAAAGGAATTTCGCCCGATCAAACCATTATTGTTTACGACGAAGGTTCGGGAAAATATGCAGGTAGAATGTACTGGATGTTAAAATATTTAGGTGCACCCAATGTAAAAATGCTTGATGGAAACATGAAAGCATGGAAAGCAAAACGCAAACCAATTACCGGAGCTGTTACCAATTTAAAAGCTACAACTTTTACTGCAAAAACTGATGCCGCACAACTGGCAAAAATGGATGAAGTAAAAAAAGCGGTTGGCAATCCGGCTTATGTTATTGTCGATGCGCGAACTCCTGAAGAATATGCCGGAACGGCAGAAACCGAATTACGCAAAGGACACATACCAAGTGCGGTAAACGTAAATTACGAAACAGTAATGGACAGTAAGGGTGTATTAAAAACAAACGATGAATTAAAAGCTTTATTTGAGTCAAAAGGTATTACTTCAGATAAAACAGCCATTGTTTATTGCGAAACCAGTGTTCGTGCAGGTATTGTTTATCTTACTTTAAAAGGGCTGGGATACCCAAAAGTAAAAGTATACGACGGAGCGTATTTAGAATGGCAGTCTACTGCATCAAACAAGGTAGAATAGCCTTTCACATGTCCTGAGCGTCTGGTATTTATCAGGCGCTCTTTTCCTTTTTATGTGTTTAGAAAGGAACACAAATCAGTAAAAACTAATTCAACTCTTTTTTAGGAATGGCAAACAGAAGAGATTTTATTAATATTACTTCCGTTGGTGGAGCCGGAATGTTGCTTGCCGGAAGTGCGGCAGCTAAATATTTCGATACGGCAAAAAATATGAAAGGACCATATATTCAGCGCACTCCAACCTATTG
>JBNKOT010000411.1:0-1767 GCA_050294855.1 Draconibacterium sp.
CATGGGAGCTCTTTGATATCTACATGAATTGGCTTTTCGAATTATTATTTGAATTGGAGAAAAGAGCAGATATTCACATGGATGATAAATACCAGAAACGCCTTTGTGCTTTTATGGCGGAAAGACTTCAAACTGTTTGGATAAAAAATAATGATCTCAAGGTAAAAGAACTTCCAGTATTGTATTTTAAAAAACTGAGAAAAGCACATTTTTAGTAATTTTGCACAAAGAATTTAAGGTAAATGATAGATCAATCAACCATTTGTGCCATTTCAACATCGCCGGGTGTTGGAGCAATTGCAATAATACGTCTTTCGGGAAATGAAGCAATTTCTATTGCCGATAAAATATTCAAAAGTCCGAAACCAGGAAAAAGACTAATCGATCAAAAGGCCAACACCATTCATTTTGGTCAGATTGTTTTTAACGACGAAATAATTGATGAAGTTGTAGTGAGTATATTTAAAGCACCTCACTCTTTTACCGGCGAAAACAGCATCGAAATTGCATGTCACGGTTCAGTTTTTATTCAGCAAAAAATTCTCGAAATTTTAGTTAAAAACGGAGCTCGACTTGCTATGCCCGGCGAATATACACAACGTGCATTTTTAAACGGGAAAATGGATCTTTCGCAGGCTGAAGCGGTTGCCGATATTATTGCTTCATCGAATGCTGCTGCCCACAAACTGGCACTCAATCAGATGCGCGGCGGCTTTTCGAAAGAGATAAACGACCTGCGGGAACAAATGTTGCACTTTACTGCGATGATTGAACTTGAACTGGATTTTAGCGAAGAAGAGGTAGAATTTGCTGATCGTTCAGCATTACGAAACCTCACAACAAAAATTGAGCGTTTACTTCGCAAATTAAAAGATTCTTTTCAACTGGGAAATGCCATTAAAAACGGAATTCCGGTTGCCATCGTTGGAGAAACCAATGTTGGAAAATCGACACTTTTAAATGCACTTTTAAACGAAGACAAAGCCATTGTATCTGATATTCATGGCACTACCCGCGATGTAATCGAAGATGTTGTAAATATTCACGGAACTTCGTTTCGTTTTTTCGATACGGCCGGAATTCGCGAAACCGACGACTACATCGAAAACCTGGGAATTGAACGCTCTTACAGTAAACTGGAACTGGCCAATGTGGTATTATTGGTGGTCGACATGGAAAACCCCTACCCGACTGTAAAAGGTAGAATCGATAAAATCAGACAACGGATTTCGCACGATCAGTTGCTGATTATTGTCGCCAATAAAATCGATTCCGGGATGTCGGACACCATTCAACAGCTGGAGGTAACAGATTTTACCGATAACGAAAAGCTTGTTTTTATCTCGGCGAAAAGCAGAGATAATTTAAATGAACTGATCGATTATATGGTGCACGCGGTTAATTTCGAAAAAGCCACCCAGGAAGATGTTATTGTTACAAATATTCGACATTTCGAAATTCTGAGAAATGCACACGAAGCAATTGTCCGTGTTTTAAACGGGATAGACAGCGGAATTACCGGCGATTTTCTGGCACAGGACATCAGAGAATGTTTGCATTATCTGGCCGAAATCACGGGAGAAGTCGGAACAGAAGAAGTTTTAGGACATATTTTTAAGAATTTCTGTATCGGGAAGTAACCACCACAAAACAAACTGTTTTTCCTTTTTTTTAATTCATCTATCATACTAATTCCGGTGACGTTACAACTACAAAACCTGGTAAAAAAGAGGGTATCCAATCGTATAACTAAAATCTATCGCGCTA
>JBNKOT010000412.1:0-4071 GCA_050294855.1 Draconibacterium sp.
GATTATCTGTTAAAACCCATTCCTTTCAATCGTTTTGTAAAAGCTGTTGAGAAAGTTTACGCCCGTTTTTTAAAAGACATCGATCAACAAAAATTACAGCAACAATCGAAGCTTGAACCGCGTCAAGAAACAAAACCCGACTTTACTTTTATAAAATCGGGCAATAAAACGATTAAAGTTTATTACCATAAAATTCTTTATATCGAAGGCATGCGCGATTATTTACAAATTCATACCCAGGATAGTAAAATAATGACGCTTTTGAATTTCAAAAAGATGGAAGAATTGCTCGACCCACAAAAATTTATCAGGGTTCACAAATCGTATATTGTTGCCATCGATAAAATCGATTACTTCGAAAACAATGCTATAAAAATCGGAAAAAAATTAATTCCGGTTAGCACCACCTATAAAGTTGCTTTTCATAATTTATTAAACCAAAAGAATTTTCTCTGAACCGCTTTAATCGCAAAAAAAATCTTTTTCCACACAAAATTACCCTTCAAATTTTATTCGATTTTTAACGAAATCTATATTTTTACGACTGCTTTTAAATTACAAAACAAGATTTATGAAATTAGTTAGTCAGATTCTGTTACTGATTGCTGTCGTACTTGGATTAGCGACCTGCAAAAAAAACACCAACGATATTGTTTACAACAAAAAATATGTTAAGCAAATAAAAGAAGCAAGAAAAGAAATGGTTTTTTATTTGTCGACCAACAGAATTCCCGGAGCCGGAATCGCTGTGATGAAAGATGGTCAACTTATTTATTCAGAAGCACTGGGATTAGCTTCAACAGATTTGGAAGTGCCTGTAACCCGCGATACAAAGTTTCGGATTGGTGATGTGTCCGAAATATTCACCTCTTTTATTTACCTGAGAATGGTCGAAGAAGGTATACTTCATCCCGATTCTTCGGTTCAACATTATTTACCCGATTTTCCAAAAAAAGCAAATAAAATTAGTTTGAACGATTTGGTCAATCAAATGTCGGGCCTTCGCGAACCAAATATGGAAGAAGCGGATTGGCGAGGTTTAAACGTAACGCTGCAAAAAGGATTGGAGCAATTTAAAAACGACCCCATAAAAACAACTCCCGGCTTGTACCAGACCCCATCTATGTATCAGTACAACTTGCTCGGCGCAGCGATGGAAAAGGCTACCAATAAAAGATTCAACCAGATTTTGAAAGAATATGTAACCGACACTTTGCACCTTACGCACACGGTTGTCGACAATCCGTTTATTACCATTAAAGGACGCAGCAATTTTTTTGATCGCAACATGATCTCGCAAATGGTGAACGCGACCACCCGCGACTTACGTTATCGTGCACCATCGCAAGGGATACTTTCGAACGCCGAAGATTTGGTTAAATTTGGAGATGCAGTTCTTCATTCAAACCTTTTATCTGCCGAAACAAAAGCGAAAATGTTTGAACCAGTTCCTTTACTCGACAGCATTCCATCGACTGTTTCGAATGCCTGGATACTACTTCGCGACATGTACGGACAGCCAATTTATGGAAAAGTTGGAAAAGTTACAGGCGGCAGTGCAGCTATATTAATGTATCCTAAACTCGAACTGGTAGTAGCCTGTGTTACCAATTTAAATTCCGAAATAGAAGAACCTCCGGTATTTGAACTGGCCAAGCCTTTTGTTCCTGAAGAAGAAGCTCCGAATGAATAGTTCGCTGCTCTTTATTATTGTTTCTCCAATTCGAAGGCAAATAGTTTTTTATTAACCCGAATTCGACATAATATATCTTGCACATTTCTTACTTATTGTGCAAAATATTTTAGATCAAACTCAGCCTATTATTTGTTATATTAGTAAAAAATAATCAACATTATGGAAACCCTTGTCCTTTTGGGATTGATTTTAGGATTGGCAGGTGGAGTTTCTGCTACTATTTTTTATTACAAAAATCAAAATAGCAAACAGATAAAACAACAGTCGGTGTTGCTTTTAGAGAAAATTAAACAAGTCTGCAAACTCATTACGGTTGAAGGTGAATTCTCTGAAATTTTCACTCATCGCGATGAAAGAAACCTGTTTTTTAAACTTCTTCAAACCGAAAAAAAAGCACTGCTCATCGTTAAAGCCAAAGTATTAATTGGTTTCGACCTCACAAAAACCAACATCGAAATTAATGCAAAAACCAGGCAGGTAAAACTTTCACTTTTTCCTGAACCTGAAATACTTAGCATCGACTCCGATCTGGAATACTACGATGTACAAAAGGGAATTATTAATAAATTTTCGGAAACAGATTTAACCAACCTGAATAAAAAGTCAAAAGATTTTATCCGCGAAAAAGTTGAACGAAGTCACTTAATTACCATCGCAAAAAATCAGGCCAACGAAACCATTTCGGTTATCCAACAATTAATCGAATCGGTTGGCTGGGAATTGGTTTCTGACAAAATTCTGGATAAATCCGGACCATTGCAACAATTAAAAATGTAAAAATATTCATTTTTAACAGCCCTAATTAACCTTCTATAAAGAAATTAAAAAAGTAACTACGGCTTTGTAATTCTGGTGATTCAATATTTCTTTTGTCTTATCAGACCGATCTTCCTTTTCCGCTTGATCAGAAAAGGAAGCGAAAGAATCAAGACAAAATTCAGCCTTGACTTTTCTGTTTTATTTTTTGCATCAATGCAAAGCGTAAAATCTGCCCGATAGCGCATTTGATGGTCTGAGATTATTTTCTGGTATGATATAAGTTTTAGACTAAACCTTAATTATTGCGAACAAGCCACACATGTTATCGATTGTGGCATGATTAAAATTCGTCCGAGCGGAATGGGTTTATGACAACGAATGCAGATTCCAAAATTATCGTCGTCGACTTTTGTGATTGCCAATTTCAATTTTTCGAGTTTTTCTTTTGACTTGCGCAAGGCAGCCTCAATTACACTTTTATTATGAATGGCATCCATTCTCGAAATCCGTCCGATTGCATTTTCTGGTTCAACAGGTTTTGTTAGTTCTTTGTATTCAGCAACCTGTTTTTCAGTCTTTTGAATTTCAGATTCGATCAACGTCTTGATTTCGGATTTGTTCAATTCAGCCATAAAAATTTAGAATTACGAGAAGAGTGAATCTACAAATTCACGACGTCTGAAAATTTGTAGGTGCTCCATTTTTTCTCCAATACCGATGTATTTTACCGGAATTTTAAATTGGTCGGAAATACCAATGACCACCCCACCCTTTGCAGTTCCGTCTAGTTTTGTTAATGCCAGTGCAGTAACTTCGGTGGCTTTGGTAAATTGTTTGGCTTGTTCGAAAGCATTTTGTCCGGTCGATCCATCCAAAATTAAAAGCACTTCGTGTGGTGCATCGGGAACAATTTTTTGCATCACTTTTTTAATTTTCGCAAGCTCGTTCATCAAATTAATTTTGTTGTGCAAACGCCCGGCAGTATCAATAATTACCACATCGGCATTACTTGCTTTTGCCGAAGCCAAAGTATCGTAAGCCACCGATGCCGGATCGGAACCCATTTTTTGTTTTATGATTGGTACACCAACGCGGTCTGCCCAAACTTCCAACTGCTCGATTGCCGCAGCGCGAAAAGTATCGGCAGCTCCTAAAACCACCGATTTACCGGCTTGTTTAAAATTATATGCTAATTTCCCGATTGTCGTAGTTTTTCCAACACCGTTTACACCAACCACCATAATTACATACGGCCCTTCGGTTTTGGGCAGTTCGAAGTCGGAAACATCCTCGGAATTATTTTCTTCGAGCAGCGCAGCAATTTCTTCCTTCAGAATAGTATTTAATTCGCTAATGCCCATGTATTTATCATCGGCAACACGCTTTTCGATTCGTTCAATAATTTTGAGTGTGGTATCAACTCCCACATCCGAAGTAATCAGTACTTCCTCTAAATTATCTAGAACCTCATCATCGACTTTTGATTTACCAACAACGGCGCGTCCTAATTTTTTAAAAACACTTTCCTTTGTTTTTGAAAGTCCCTGATCGAGATTTTCCTTTTTCTTTCTGCTAAAAGCTCCGAATAATGCCATACCTTTTGATTTTCAGACCCT
>JBNKOT010000413.1:0-3601 GCA_050294855.1 Draconibacterium sp.
AAATAGTTTTGGATGACTTGATTTGGGTTGGCAAAAATCTGACGTTCGAAATACGAGTCGTGCCACCACACCATTAATTTAGGCCAGATAATTCCCTGTTCGCGCAATTCTTCGATGTAATAACCCAAACCGACTGCCGTAATAAAATTGTATGGATGCGAAGTATTGTGAGCAATAATCAGATCGATGTCGTTTTTATCGACCCAGTTTTTTATGACTTCTTTTGCATATGAAGCATTTTCATGAATCAATTCGTCTAAACCTTCAATATCGGAATTATTAAAATTATTGAGGATGGTTTTGTGTACCTCGCTTTTGTGCCAGAAAATATCGTTGGTTTCTGCATTAAAACGAGGGGAGGAGTGGGCAGCCAAAAAGTAGAAATTACCAATGTTAATTTCAAAATGTTTCGACATGGCTTCTACCGTTTGGTCGATCACAATCGAAACACCATCGTTTTTTCCAATGAGTGAGTGGATAATTCCAATGCGGAGTTCGTTGAGTTTCATAAATGTATTTTTTGTTTTTAATCCTTTTTTGATGAGGAATAACTAATTCGCTGAGTTCATTTTGTTTATCCGATCAAAATTAGCTTACACAATTTTTAAAATTTGTTTTAAATCGTTGACAAAAAAATCGGGAAAAATTCCTTTTACTTTTGCATCGTCTTCCCTAATTCTTAACGAACGTTTATCGCCCGAAAAAAGCGCTGTTTTTAATCCGCTGAGGCTTGCCGTATAAACATCTTTAAGCATGTCGTTGCCAATAAAAACGGCATCGGCAGGCTGTAAATTATATTTGTTGTCGAGTGTCGAAATAATTTTGTCGAAAAGTCTTTCATCGGGTTTTGCGCGCAATTCTTTAAACGAAAAAACCGACAATTCAGGATCGAAAAATTCGATTTCCTGTTTGGTGGAAAACTCGCTGGTCAGGAAATAGTTCATAATAATTGGTGTGTAAAATTGTGCGTTCGACACAATTCCCAGCGGAATTCCCAAATCTTTTAATTCAATTAGAATTTCTTTCATTCCCGGCATCGGATAAACTTTGTTGCTCAGTATTTCGAAAACGATAATAACATCGGCCAGCGATTCGTTTCCATTCTGTTTAATTAAACCGGCTTTTTCGGTTGCTGCAAACATTTCGTGCCAAACCTTAAAAATATCAACATCGGGGTAGGGATGTCCTATGGCTTTTAAGGTTTCGTGATTCGCTTTGATTTTTAGCGGCAACTGTTCGAGCAAAAATTCAAAGGTACTATCCTTTAATTCAGCGGTTTCGAATCCACCGGCTTCCATTGCTTTTTTCAAACTTTCAACCGACATCGAGGCTTGATCGATATCGCCCGACGAAGAAATTAGCAGTGTCCCGTAAATATCGAAAATAACGGCTTTTACTTTCGATTCTGTTTTTAAAATCGGACAAAAATCGGTGGCAATCGGCTCGAGTTTTTCAAGCTGATCCAACCATTTTATTATATCGCTCGTGAAGTTTAATTCCATACCCTTTTAAAGAATAGTTGTTTTTAATGATGGAAACATTTTTTTGAATAATTGTTTCGTCGACTTTTTTGAACAAAAGGCTCAGCACCGGATTTTGTTCAAAGTATTGCGCTTTTAATGTGAAATTGTTTTTAACATTTGTAATTTGTTTCATTTGTCCTTCCATCGAAATTTCCTTAAAATCTACGTCGAGACCGGGAGATTCTATTTTGTCGTATAGCGCAGGAAACTGAAATCCATCGGCTCTGAAATCTTTTGAAATAAAATCGATGTTGCGGCCAACCACCGGAGTGTTCAGCAGCCAGGGTTCCAAATAAACCATTCCGAAACCTTCTTTGTAACTGGTAGTTATACAAAAATCGCTGGCGATTAAAAGCTTTTCGAAATCGACTTTTGTACCTGCCTCAAATGTTACTTTTATCTTTTCTTTTTTGTAGAAATCGACCCATTTTTTGTAGTGTCCAATTTCAACCGGATTCTGTGGTGGCTGAGTAACCACAAAATTTGCACTTTCGTTAAAAAGTGCCGCAAGCAAAATAAATTCGCCAATGTTTTTTCTTTGAATAACACGCACCGGATACGTAACAAGTAACTTTTTACTGTTCAGCTTTAACTGATCGCAAATTTCAGTTTTGACTTTTGTTTTGCCGTATATGTCTTCTTTTGTGTCAAAAGTTACCGGATTGGGCAGCCATTCAATTCTCTCGCGTTCAACGCCATAAGAAACCAATCGTTCAAGATCGAAAGAATTTAAAACGCCGTATTGATAGTTTGGCAATTTGGGATACAAAACCTCATGCAGCTTTTGTGAAAAATTATCGTTGAGTATTTCCTTTAAAAACTGATAATTAGCCGGACGATCTTCTGCAAAATCGTGTGCATGATTAAAAACCCTGACTCCATCTTTTGCCAATAAATAAACCGCATAAGTAACAATTGGATTTTTCCCCAAATTGAGGTTATGAAAATGCAGAATTGAGTCGGGTTTTAAATGGCTTTTTATCTGATTGTGAATCCGATGCAATAGCAAAAGTACTTCCTTGTCCGAAAATTTTCTGTTTTCGAGGTAGTTAAGTCCTTCGAGAATGTCAAGAGCTGTACCTTTTTTTGTAATCTTTTCGGGATCGGCACAACTGCCCACAATTACCGTAATCTCATCGTTAGGCAAACTATCGATTTGCGATTCAATAATTCGTGTAACTCCGCCCGGATTTAAATGACTGTGTGCAATTACAATGTGCATGAATTTTATTTTTATCTAAAATTAGGAAATCATTGTTAAACTATGTGGAACATTCTATTTTTAGACAAAGTTTAACTAAAACCTAAAATTCATGTACAAACTAATTTTTGTTTTGTTGCTTGCAATAGCAAGTTTTGGTGCGTCGGCTCAGGAAATTTCTTTTCGCTTGGAAGAATTAACAGCACCCGATTTTATAAAGGCTGTCGAAAAAAGCTCAAAAACATGTATCATTCCAATTGGTGTGATGGAAAAACACGGAGCTCAACTGCCGCTGGGAACCGATTTGTTTCTTTCGCGTGAATATGCATTGCGCGCTGCCGAAAAAGAATTTACCATAGTATTTCCTCCTTACTATTTCAGCCAGATCAACGAAGCTCGTCACCAGCCCGGAACAATTTCGTACAGTCATGAATTGATTTGGAAAGTTTTGCAGGAAACCCTGGATGAATTAAACCGAAATGGTTTTGAAAAAATAATCATTGTAAATGGTCATGGAGGAAACAACGCCTTTCTGAACTATTTTGGAATGGCACAACTTTCAGAACCACGCGATTATGCCTTGTATTGGTTTCGCCCTGAGGGAAGTAGCGAGGTAGACGAAAAAGTTACACAGCTTACACAGATCGACAAATACGATGCACACGCCGGAAACAGCGAAACTTCGGAGATGGCAGCTGCACAACCCGAATTAACTCATCGGGAAAGATCGGGCCTGCAATCGGGTGTTGATCAGGATCGGATGAAACACCTGAAATTTGCTTACACAGGTATTTGGTGGTATGCCAGTTATCCCAATCATTATGGTGGCGACGGAGCAAAAGCCAATGCCGAAGCCGGTGAATTATTGATTAACCAC
>JBNKOT010000414.1:0-4484 GCA_050294855.1 Draconibacterium sp.
GGACTGCTGAAAACCGAATATCACGGCTACCTTTAATATTATTTGCTGCTGTAAAAAGTTTATCAGAAACCAACTTGGTTGCACCGTAAAGATTTATTGGGGCACAAGCTTTATCTGTTGACAAAGCTACAACTTCTTTAACATTGTTGGCAAGCGCTGCATCAATTACATTTTGAGCACCATGTACGTTTGTTTTTACACATTCATCGGGATTGTATTCTGCAGTATCTACCTGCTTTATAGCTGCAGCATGTATGATAACATCAATGCTTTC
The DNA here is from genome assembly GCA_050294855.1 of Draconibacterium sp. Lineage (GTDB taxonomy): Bacteria > Bacteroidota > Bacteroidia > Bacteroidales > Prolixibacteraceae > Draconibacterium. Next base: position 275 of record JBNKOT010000414.1, read on the forward strand.
ACAAGCTCTGGACAATCTTGCTCCATCACGAACATCACCAATAAAAAATCGTAATTGTGGATATCGATTTGCAGGGTACTTTTGTTTTAATACCGATTGTTTTAACTCATCACGGGAATAGAGTACTATTCGTTTAACTTCGGGGTATCGGTTTAAAATTGTTTCAATGAATTTTTTACCAAAGGATCCTGTTCCTCCAGTAATAAGAACTGATTTGAAATTGAGCATTATTTATTTTTTTAATTTCTTATGATTTTTATTAACTACAAAACCTAAACACATTGGTGTTGAAGTTATAGTTTGTAAACAGTTTTGCTTGCTTCCTTTACCATATTTCGCATATCCACAATCAAGCCTGCTTTTTGTTGAATAGTTTCCACATCGAAAGTATCATGATTTGTTGTAAGTACAACACAGTCGGCTTCTGTTAATATTTCGTTAGTAAGTTTGACAGATTCCAAACTGTTTCCAGCATTGGTCTTTATTGAGGGAATATGAGGATCGTTATAACTAACTACTCCACCTTTTTTCAATATTATATCTATAATTTCCAGAGCAGGAGATTCCCTTTCGTCATCGATATTTGGTTTATAAGCCACTCCAAGAAATAAGATTTTACTTCCATTAATTGCTTTTTTTTGTCGATTTAATGCAGTGGAAATTTTTATACCCATATAATGCGGCATACGCATATTAATGTGGCCTGCTGCATGAATCATACTTAAGTCAAAGTCAAATCGTTTGGCAATGTGTTCCAGATAAAAAGGATCGAGAGGAATACAGTGTCCACCAATTCCTGGTCCAGGGTAAAAGGCCTGGAATCCAAAGGGTTTTGTTTTGGCGGCTTCAATTACTTCCCAAATGTTGATGTCCATTTTACCGCTAAGTAAGGCCAGTTCATTGATAAGGCTGATATTTACCAAACGATAAGTATTTTCCAGAATTTTTACCATTTCAGCAATGCGAGGTGAGCTTACTGTATGGATATGGTTTATAGCTTTTTGGTAAAGGGCTTTTCCAATTTCCAATCCTTCATCACTCATGGCACCCAGCACTTTGGGTGTGTTTCGGGTGTGAAAAGTTTTATTCCCCGGGTCAACGCGTTCAGGGGAGTAGGCCAGCCAGAAGTCTTTGCCTTGTTTGAGACCGCTCTCTTTTTCCAGGATTGGAAGCATCAGGTCTTCGGTGGTGGTGGGGTAGGTGGTACTTTCCAAACTAACAAAGGTTCCTGCTTTCATATTTTGCCCAATGGCCAAACAAGCCGATTCGATGTAACTCATATCGGGTTTACGGAATTTATCAAGTGGTGTAGGAACGGCAATGATCAATGCGTCACATTCCTTCATCCTTGAGAAATCGGTGGTGGCTTCCAGCGTGAGTTTTTCGACAACCACTTCACGTAAAACGGCATCGCGGATATCGCCGATGTAATTATCGCCGTTGTTAACCAGGTCGGTTTTTTGCTGGCTTTTATCGAAACCGATAACTTTTATACCTGCTTCGGCGAAGTTAACAGCAAGCGGAAGTCCAACGTACCCGAGGCCAATGATTCCTACGATTTCTTTGTTTTCAGAAATCTTTTTTAAGATGTTTTGTTTATGATTCATTATATAAATTGGGAAATGGTCAAAATGCTAAATTGGAAGAGTGATAAATTGAAAGCGATCAGTGAATCGTGCATAGTCCTACGTTCTATCTTTCGTCTTCAGCTTTTTTATCTTTGACTTTCGGATATTTAGATTTTCAGATTTTCGGATACCCGGACATTCAACTCTACTTCCTTCAGTTTCCTGTCTTCCGTTTTTAAATTTTTCACTTTTCACTTTTGACTAATACTTGGTACTAACTGCTTTCTTCGTTCCATCTTTCCTTTACGGCTGCCAGAAATTGCTTTCCAAAGATCCAGCCAATCCCAATAATTCCACCAAGGAAAGTCCAGATAATCAATATCATCGGGCGGTTGGGTCTTGATTTTTCGATGGGAACGGTAACTGGTTTGATGATGGAGAAAACCGGAGTTTCTTCTTTTACTTGTATTCTTGCCTGTTCCATTTGTTGAGCCAATTCAGAATAAACATCAAAAGCCAATTGGTATTCGCTTTGTAAACGTTCTTCCTGAGTTCGTGCACGTGCAGAAGTTACATTTTTATTTCGATCGCGGAAAGCTGCAAGCGCTTCCTGAGCTTTTTCAAATTCCTTTTTGTTTTCGGTATAACGTTCCTCAATAAATTCAAGTTGCGCAGAGGCTTTTTCAATTTTAAATTCTGTAATGTATTGCTGCAATAATTGTTGCGCTTTCTCAGCAACTTGAGCAGATAACACCGCATCTTCTGATCTATAAGAAAGTGTTAAGTAACCTTCTTTGTCATTTACTTCTAAAGAAATAGATTCTTCTATGAATTTTCGAATCTCGTTTTGTTCTTTTGTCAAGGTTAATAAATGAATATTTTCATTTGATTCTAAAACTGGAGATGGTTTTAAAGCTTTGACAATATTTTTAAGAAGACCCAATGTTATTTTTTTTACAAAATCGAGAAGACCAGGCTTTCTAATTTCATTATAATATTGGAAAATTGAAACGGGCTCTTGAACTTCTGGAAAAATAAACTGTGTGTTCAATATTTCCATTTGGAATGGAATGCTAGAAAGTATTTGCGGATAAACAACAGGTGAGAGTTCTGAACTGCCTTTTACCATGTCTAGGTTGAACCCTGCCATGGCGGCTAATGAAGACAATCCTCCAATTTTTGAAGAATTATCAGAGATTTGAGGAACCAGTGTTGCTGATGCGGTATATTCTTTGGGCGAAAGTAGTGCAACAGCCAATCCAATAAACATACAAATTAATACAGAGAGGATTATTGTTCTTCTTCCTTCCCAAATTGTTTTTGCCAAGACGATGAGGTCGATTTCATCGTCGGCGATATTCTTTTTTGATTCTTCAGTCATGAAGTATTATTTAATTTATGAATTTATATATTTCAGATTCAAAACCTTTTTCTCAATACTCAATACTAATTACTTTCTTTTATTTCGCCAAATTAACAATGGTTGCAACTGTAAGGCCCAGCGATGCAAGCGTACTAGCAATGGCAAGCCACATGCCTTGATTACTTGCTTTCTTTTCCGGTTTCTGAGGGGCGATCACCTGACTTCCAGGAAGTACCGTGGGATAATTTTTAAAAATAAATCCTTTGGTAACTGCCGTAGTTCCGTTTGCGTATTTAACGTATACTTTCTTTTTATGCGCATCGGCACTAAATCCTCCGGCTTGATTAATGTAAAATTTAGCTGTTTTTCCATTTTGGAAGGCCACAGAAAAAGGATTCTGCACATTACCGCTGATTTTTACGGTTTGCATAAATTCAGGAATGTTGATACGGTCACCGTTTCGTAGAAATAGGTCGGCTTCTCCTCCTGGATTTCGCAATATCGACTTTAAATCGATAGCTACCTGCTCTGCACCTAATTCGGTTGTGTTGCGGTAGAGCGTAGCACCATCTGTAAATGCCTCAGGTGTGATTCCTTTGGCCATTTTAATCAAATCTGAAATTCGCTGATTTTTTTCGCTAATGGCAAATGCGCCTGCATAAACTACCTCGCCCGAAATGATGGCTGATCCCTGGTTACGGAAACCCGGAGCACGACGCACCGAAACCTGATCGAATGGTTCGAGTTTAAAAGCAGCATCGTTATTATTCATTCCAAGGTCGCGGGAAAGATTTAAAGTAAATGTATGAACCAGCTGATTGGAAAGTGTAGCTGCTTCTTCATATGAAAGTCGACGTGCGACTTCAATAAATGTGCTATCGGCACCTTCTGTAAATCCTCCGGCAAGAAATAATGCGTCTCCCAAAGTCAGGTTTTCAGACCAGGCAAATTGTCCCGGCGATAATACTTCGCCTCCAACTGTTATCGATGCATTTTCTTTTAATTGAAAGTGCGATTTAATTAAAACCATATCTTCCGGCAGTAGCTCAATATCAGCGATTCCCGTAATTACTTCTTTTACGTTAAAGGGAATTACAGTAGTGGTAAGATCTTCGTTGTAACGGGTTATTAAACCTCGGTTCAGAAATGCATCTGGAGTGAGGCTGTCAGCTTTTAAAATTAATTCAGATAATGTTAAACCTGCCTTCCATTCATAATCTCCAGGGCGATAAACAGCGCCGGCAATACTTACCCGGTTTTCAAACATTTCCAGTATCCC
>JBNKOT010000415.1:0-5880 GCA_050294855.1 Draconibacterium sp.
ACATTAAAGTCTGGCATGCCGGATGCTCCACCGGAGAGGAAGTTTTTTCGCTGGCCATCTTGCTGAAAGAAGAAAACATTTTGCATAAAACACAAATTTATGCCACCGATTTTAATAAACGGGTTTTAGAACTGGCAAAACAAGGAATTTACAGCAAAAAAGACATGGAATTATATTCCAGAAATTATGCCGAGGCCGACGGAAAAGGACAATTATCGGATTATTATACTTCGAAATACGGTTCGGTGATTTTTGAAAAAAACCTGGCTAAAAACGTTGTATTTGCCGACCACAACCTGGTTACCGATGGTGTATTTGCCGAAGTAAACCTTGTGTTTTGCAGAAATGTGCTGATTTATTTTAATAAAGATCTTCAAAACCGTGTGATTGGATTATTCACAAATAGTTTAACGAAAAGAGGTTATTTGTGCCTGGGAACAAAAGAGAGTCTGCAATTTTCCGATTACGAAAAAGATTACGAGACCTTAGATAAAAAGTACAATATTTATAAAAAATCGCAAATTTAAATGGTTAAAGCTGTTGTTATAGGTGCTTCATACGGCGGTTTGCAAGCAATTAAAACAATTGTTAACGGACTTCCTGCGGATTTTAAACAACCCGTAATAATCGTTTTACACATTGGCAACAACAACATCAAAACTTTTATTTCTTTGCTCAATAATAGTAGTCAGTTAAAAGTGAAAGAAGCCGGAGAAAAAGAAAAAATAAAGATAAAAACAATTTACTTCGCTCCTCCTAATTATCATTTGCAAGTTGAAGATGACGTGACTTTTAGCCTTTCGACAGCCGAAAAAGTTAATTATTCGCGCCCTGCAATCGATGTACTTTTCGAAACCGCGGCCTGGTCTTTTAAAAAAGAGTTGATTGGCATTTTATTAACCGGATCGAACAGCGACGGTGCTGAAGGATTAAAAACGATCAAACAATTTGGAGGAACTACCATTGTTGAAAACCCGGAAACCGCACATGCAAAGTCGATGCCTTTGGCAGCCATTGCTACATCGACTCCCGATTTTATTCTTGACCTCTCTGATATAGTTGGCAAAATTATTGAACTCGTCAAATAATTTTTCGTTTCAGAATTTTCGTTTGAATATTTCCTTGAGATAAACCACAATAGCTCAAAGTCCACAAATAAGTTTATTTCGGATTGAATTTTATGCCTCTGTGTTCTTCGTGCTTATGTTTTTGGAAGATAAAAAATTCCGAGCATCAATCCACTCCTTTCACATTCATTTCCAGGGTATAAACTCCTTTCCGGGCAGTAACAAAAAGTATATTTCGTTTTTTTCCACCAAAACAAATGTTTGCGGGTTGTTCCGGAAATTCAATTTCTTCAATTAATTCTCCATCAGGATTATATACCCAAACTTTTCCCGAAGTCAAATAAACATTTCCCTGATCATCGATGGTCATTCCGTCGGAGCCGTTTGACGCAAAAAAAGTTTTATTCGCTAAACTTCCGTCTTTCTGAATGTCGTATTTCCAGGTTTTTCCGGCCTGAATATCTGTAACGTACAAGGTTTTTCCATCAGGTGTACCAATGAGCCCGTTTGGTGTTTCAAAATCGTCTATAACACGGGTAATTTCGCCGTCGGTACTTAAATAATAAACACCTCTGGTATCCTGAATTTCCTTGTGTCCTTCTGCCCACCAACTCCGGTGGTAATATGGATCTGAAAAATAAATACCACCGTTCGGCGCAATCCAAAGATCGTTTGGAGCATTCAGGTGTTTCCCTCTGTATCCTTTGTGAATCGACACCAATTTTTTATTTTCATCGAAATACGCCAGTTCATTTTTTTCGTCGGCACAAGTCACCAATTGTCCTTTGGCGTTAAAATACATGCCGTTCGATCGTCCGGTTCCTTCCAAATACAACGAAATGCCATCTTTTTCGTCCCAAATATAAATCTTGTCGTTGGGTTGATCGGTAAAATAAACACGACCATCAGAAGCCACGGCGGGTCCTTCTGTAAAACTAAATCCATCGCCGACTTTTTGCACTTTTGCATTTTTCGCAATGAGTCCTTTTACTTCTTGTGTTGCTGCATTTGAATACGAAACAAAAACAAAAATCAGAATTAATAAATAGTATATTTTTTTCATCCCTTGGAATTTTTAGATTTTAACAATGATTTGGATAACTCCTGACGAAATTTAAGCCTGGTATTTTGTGAAATATCTCAAATTAAAATTAGTGTTCGTTCATTACAAATTATCATTTCTACTCAAAAATAGTCAATCCTGAACAAAACAAATACTAAACCTTCATTTTACTGTAGATAAACCATGTATTGTACGATTTAAAGACCCATTTTTTGTAAATTATTAAACGTTTAAATGTTACTTTATTTAGATTTGATCTAATTTAACCACTGTCGTTTCGAAACGTATTCAATTATCTATATATTTAGCGTTTTAAACGGGAAAAATCTTTCGGAAAACGGGAACTTTTGTCACTGTTTTTTGTTATTTTTTTTTGAGAGTACAATTGTAGATTATATATAAAAACCAAAAATATTATGTTCGATTTAGATCTTGTTAAAAAAGTTTATTCCAATCTCCCTGAAAGGGTGAAAAAAGCAAAAGCATTAATCAACCGTCCTTTAACATATGCCGAAAAGATTCTCTATTCTCATCTTTTTGAAAGTCAAGAGCTTGAAGTTTTTGGACGTGGAAAAGCATACGTAGATTTTGCGCCCGACAGAGTGGCCATGCAAGATGCCACTGCACAAATGGCTTTGCTTCAGTTTATCAACTCCGGGAAAAAAACTACTGCGGTTCCTTCCACTGTTCACTGCGATCATTTAATTCAGGCACAGGTCGAAGGCAAAGCAGATTTGGGTTTAGCTAAAAACTTAAACAAAGAAGTTTACGATTTTTTGGAATCGGTATCGAATAAATATGGCATTGGATTTTGGAAACCAGGAGCAGGAATTATCCACCAAGTAGTCTTGGAAAATTATGCATTTCCGGGTGGAATGATGATCGGAACAGATTCACACACTGTTAATGCCGGTGGACTTGGAATGGTTGCCATTGGTGTTGGTGGTGCCGACGCTGTAGATGTAATGGCTGGAATGGCCTGGGAATTAAAGATGCCAAAACTGATTGGAGTTAAACTAACCGGTAAATTATCGGGTTGGGCAGCTCCAAAAGATGTGATTCTAAAAGTTGCAGGAATTCTTACCGTAAAAGGTGGAACAGGTGCAATTGTTGAATATTTTGGCGAGGGTGCCAAAGCGATTTCGGCAACCGGAAAAGGAACCATTTGTAATATGGGAGCCGAAATTGGTGCAACCACAAGTATTTTTGCCTACGACGAAAGTATGGAAAGATACCTGAAAGCAACAGGAAGAGCAGAAGTGGCAGAACTTGCAAATACCGTAAAATCGGATTTAGATGCCGATCCGGAGGTCTATGAAAACCCGTCTTTGTATTACGATGAAATTATTGAAATCAACCTTTCGGAATTGGAACCACATATTAACGGGCCTTTTACTCCCGATCGTGCAACCCCGATTTCGAAAATGAAAACCGTAGCAAAAGAAAACGCTTGGCCGTTAGAAGTTTCGGTTGGTTTGATCGGAAGTTGTACAAACTCGTCGTATGAAGACATTTCAAGGGCCGCGTCGATTGCAAAACAAGCACAGGAAAAAGGATTAATTACCAAGTCAGAATTTACCATAACTCCGGGTTCGGAACAAGTTCGTTTCACAATAGAACGAGATGGTTTTATCGACACTTTTGAAAAAATTGGAGGGAAAGTATTTGCCAACGCTTGCGGACCGTGTATCGGGCAGTGGGCCCGCGAAGGTGCCGACAAACAAGAAAAAAATACGATTGTTCATTCGTTTAACCGAAATTTCTCGAAACGTGCCGATGGTAATCCCAATACACATGCTTTTGTAACATCACCCGAAATTGTTACGGCACTTGCCATTGCCGGCCGCTTAGATTTTAATCCGGCAACCGACACTTTAACCAACAAAAATGGCGAACAGGTTAAACTTGAACTCCCTATTGGCGACGAATTACCGAATAAAGGTTTTGATGTTGAAGATGCAGGTTTTCAGGCACCGGCAAAAGACGGTTCCGGGGTGGAAATTTCTGTTTCGCCTGATTCATCAAGATTACAATTGTTGTATCAGTTCGAACCCTGGAACGGACAAAATATCAGAGGTGCAAAATTGTTAATTAAAGCACTTGGTAAATGTACCACCGACCACATCTCTATGGCAGGACCATGGTTGCGTTTCCGCGGGCATTTAGACAACATCTCAAACAACATGTTAATTGGTGCCGTTAATGCTTTTAACAGCGAAACCAACAAGGTTAAAAATCAATTAACCGGAGAATACGGTGCAGTTCCTTTTGTTCAGAGAGATTACAAAGCCAAGGGTGTTCCAACAATTGTTGTGGGCGACCAGAATTATGGCGAAGGTTCGTCGAGAGAACATGCTGCTATGGAACCAAGACATTTGGGTGTTAGAGCAGTAATCGTAAAATCATTTGCACGAATCCACGAAACAAACCTGAAAAAACAAGGGATGTTGGGATTAACTTTTGCCAACGAAAACGATTATGACCTGATTCAGGAAGACGATACTTTTAACTTTATCGATTTGGTGGAATTTGCAGCCGACAAACAATTAACGTTGGAAGTAGAACATGCCGATGGAACAAAAGATATAATCAAACTGAATCACACCTACAACGAGCAGCAAATAGATTGGTTTAAAGCTGGTTCGGCCTTAAATTTAATAAGAGAACAAAACGCGTAAACCAGAATCGTTTTACCATTTGGTGACGACAAAAAAGAAAGAAACATTCCGATATTGGTGGCGTTTAAAATAAATATGGAAAACCAAAAATTAATAAATATATAACCAGTAATTCATTTTAAACTATGCAAAAAATTAAAGTAAAGAATCCTGTTGTAGAACTAGACGGAGACGAAATGACCAGAGTTATCTGGGATTTTATTAAACAAAAATTAATTCTTCCTTATCTCGATATCGACTTAAAATATTACGATTTGGGAATGGAAAGCAGGGATGCAACAGACGATCAAATAACAATCGATTCGGCAAACGCAATAAAAAAATATGGTGTTGGTGTAAAATGCGCCACCATTACTCCCGACGAAGCCCGTGTTGAAGAGTTCGGTCTAAAAACAATGTGGAAATCGCCCAACGGAACAATCCGTAATATTTTGGGTGGAACCGTATTTCGAGAGCCAATTTTAATCAACAATGTGCCACGTTTGGTTCCTGGATGGAAAAAACCAATTTGTATCGGTCGTCATGCTTTTGGAGATCAGTACCGAGCAACCGACTTTCTAACCAAAGGAAAAGGAACACTCACCATTAGTTTTACTCCCGAAGACGGCGGAGAACCAATCAGTCATAATGTGTACGATTTTGAAGGAGACGGAATTGCAATGGCAATGTACAACACCGACGAATCGATTCGTGGATTTGCACATTCTTGTATGCAACAAGCCATCGATAAAAAATGGCCTTTGTACATGTCTACAAAAAATACCATTCTAAAAAAATACGACGGTCGTTTTAAAGATATTTTCCAGGAAATTTTTGACGCCGATTACAAAGATAAATTTGATGAACTGGGAATTACTTACGAGCACCGTTTAATCGACGATATGGTTGCCGCCGCGATGAAATGGGAAGGTGGTTATGTTTGGGCCTGTAAAAACTACGACGGCGATGTTCAAAGCGACACAGTTGCGCAAGGATTCGGATCGTTGGGTTTAATGACTTCGACACTTGTTACTCCTGACGGAAAAACAATGGAAGCCGAAGCTGCACACGGAACAGTTACACGTCATTATCG
>JBNKOT010000416.1:0-4390 GCA_050294855.1 Draconibacterium sp.
ACTCGCGTTACAGCGACATGATCGTAGATGTACAAAAAGTTCAAAAAGAACTGGAAAACAAATTTGTAACTTATGCTCCGGTAATCGATGTGGCTGCACACACTATTTATAAAGAAAAAGGCGCAGAAGCTGCACGTAAATTTATCACTGAATATTCGATTAACGAAGCCAATAACATGACAAAACGTTGGAAACAACTCGGCCAGTATCTTTTGGTTAAGTACCTCGACGGAAACATTAAACGCGAAAAAGATGGAAAATTCGAGCGCACCGAAACCGGAATGCCGCCCTCTCCTATTTTTGCAGGTTATCCCGAATGGTGGTACAAAGCAATTATTCACAGCACCGGAGATCATTTTAAAGTCATCGGTGAAAGTCATTAGAAAGTAATATTCCTTAATATTCAGTAAACTAATTCGTTAAAAAAGGTTTGCCGAATAAAATATTTTATTATTTTTGCAGCCGATTTTAAGCAATCTCTTATTTGTCGGGTGACAAATTACATTGCCAACTAATATTAAAAGAAATGGATTTAATAAACATTGTAGAAAAAGAGTTCGCTGTTGAGAACAATCTTCCAAAAATTGGAGCCGGCGACACTGTAACAGTAAGTTACAAAATTCGAGAGGGATCTAAAGAAAGAATTCAGAACTTCCGTGGCGTAGTAATTCAGGTTCGTGGAAGCGAAAGCACCAAAACATTTACTGTTCGTAAAATGTCTGGAAACATTGGTGTAGAAAGAATTTTTCCGCTAAATTCTCCTTTCATCGACAGTATCGAAGTAAATAAACACGGTAGTGTTCGTCGTAAAAGATTATTCTACTTACGTGGTTTAACTGGTAAAAAAGCCCGTATCAAAGAAAAAAGATTCTAAAAAAATCACGATACAATCAAAAAAGGTCTCTGCAAAGGGACCTTTTTTTTTGCCTTATTTTTCAGGAAAACCGAAAAACAGTGTAATCCATTTACGATTTCATTTACAAATCAAGCATCAATTCACTACTTTTATTCTTTCTAAATTTAAAACTACACCAAATGAAATTTCTATTCTCACTTTTGATACTCTGTGGTTTTGCAGTTTCTTCCGCTCAGGCACAAGGAACACGTTTGCTGCGACAACCAACCATTTCTTCCGAAAGTATTGTTTTTGTTTACGCCAACGATTTATGGAAAGTAAATCGCATGGGTGGCGATGCAATCCGTTTAACCACAAACGAAGGCGAGGAATCGAATCCTCATTTTTCGACGGATGAAAAGTGGATCGCATTTTCTGCCGAATACGGTGGAAACACCGATGTTTTTGTTATTCCATCGGAAGGTGGCTCACCAAAACGATTAACCTGGCATCCCGGCGCCGATATTGTTCAGGGCTGGACTCCTGAAGGAGAAGTGATGTTTCGCTCAGGCCGCGAAGGCCGACCTACACAAACCAGCAAGTTTTATAAAGTTGGATTGCAGGGTGGTTTACCAACAGCCATCGATATTCCAAGAGCGGCTTTTGGCGAAATTTCGCCCGATGGAGAAATGATCGCTTATGTTCCGATTACTTTCTGGGATCCCGAATGGAGAAATTATCGTGGTGGACAAGCCATGCCTATTTGGATTGTTGACATGAAAACAAAAGATTTAATCAGAACTCCACAACCAACTAAAGAACGCCATCTAGATCCGGTTTGGTTCAACAATAAAGTTTTTTACCTCTCGGAAAGAGATTATGCCAGTAATATTTGGTCTTTCGATCCGACAACTAAAGCTGAAAAACAAATTACAAAAGAAGCACAGTTTGATATCAAAAGTTTAGATGCGTGCAAAGATGCAATTGTTTACGAGGCAGGCGGTTATCTCCATTTCCTGAATCCCGAAAGCGGAGAATCGAAACAATTGGTGATCGATGTAAAAGGCGATATGAATTTTGCCCTGGAACGTTGGGAAAACGTAAACGGAAATAATCTGACCAACGCAAATGTTTCTCCAAATGGCAAACGCGCTGTTTTTGAATACCGTGGCGAACTTTTTACCGTTCCTAAAAAAGATGGCAGCTGGAGGAACATTACCAACACACCCGGAGTTGCCGACCGTTACCCGGTTTGGTCGCCAAAAGGCGATAAAATTGCCTGGTTTAACGACGAAAGTGGTGTGTACAAAATGGTGGTTTCCGATCAGTTTGGTTTAAATAAAAAAGTTTACGATCTGGACAATCCAACTTTCTATTTCCGCCCGGTTTGGTCGGCCGACGGAAAAAACATTGCCTACACCGACACCGATTATAACCTCTGGCACATTAACCTGGAAACGGGAAAAGTTATAAAAGCGGGTACCGATCTTTTTGCACATCCAAACCGAGAAATGCAACCGGTGTGGTCGCCCGACAGTAAATGGATTGCTTATTCGCGCCAGCTAAACAGCAGTTACAAAGCCGTGTTTGTTTACAATATCGAATCAGGAAAAACGCTTCAACTCACCGATGGCATGGCCGATGTTTTAACTCCGGCCTGGGATATCAATGGAAAATACATGTACATTTTGGCAAGTACAAATTATGGTTTGGGAACCGGCTGGTTGGATATGAGTTCTTACGATCCAGACATTACCAGAAGTCTTTATTGTATTGTGCTTTCGGCCGATGAAAAATCGCCCATTCTTCCAAAAAGTGATGATGAAGAACTTATAAAGGAGAAAGCAGAAAAGGAGGATGGAAAGGGCAGCAAAAAAGATGAAGATAAATCGGATGATAAAGAGGGGCACAAAAAGGATGAAATATCAGTAAAAATTGATATCGATGGGTTAGCGGGCAGAATTATTGCCTTAAACATGCCCAACCGGAATTATGTTTCTCTTGTTCAGGGTCCCGAAAATTCGGTTTTTGTAATGGAAGCAATTCCTAATAAAAGAGGTGTAACTGCCCATAAATTTGATACAAAAGAAAACAAAGCAACAGAATTTTTAAGCAATATTCAATCTGCCGTAAATTCTTCCGATGGTAAAAATCTGCTTTACCAAAAAGGAAGCAGCTGGGCCATTGTTGAAACAAAAAGTAAACCTAAAGACAGCGATGGTAAATTAAGTACTAATCTGAAAATCAAAATCGAACCGGAAAAAGAATACCAGCAACTTTTTAACGATTCGTGGCGTTTTATGCGCGATTTCCTGTATGTCGACAATGTTCATGGAGCTCCGTGGGATAAAATTTACGAATGGTATGCTCCGATGGTGAAACATGCAAAACACCGCACCGACATGAATTACATCATCGATATGATAAGTGGTGAAGTTTCAATTGGACATTCTTTTGTTCGTGGTGGCGACATGCCCGATATCGACAGAGTTCCGATCGGTTTGTTAGGATGCGATTTTGAAGTGGAAAATGGTTTTTATAAAATCAAGAAAATTTACAAGGGAGAAAGCTGGAATCCAACAATAAAAGCTCCTTTATCAGCTCCGGGAATCGAAGTGAAAGAAGGAGATTATTTATTGGCAGTAAATGGAGTGGAATTAAAAGCTTCAACCAACATTTTTAGTTTATTTGAACAGACTTCAGGCCGACAAGTGCTTTTAAAAGTTAATGCAACTGCAACGTTGAAAGATGCCAAAGAAATTACGGTTAAGCCAATTTCCAGCGACAGGCAATTAAGAAGTCTCGACTGGATTGAAAATAACCGCAGAAAAGTGGATCAATTATCTGGTGGAAAACTAGCATACGTTTATATTCCAAATACGGGGAATGGTGGATTCGAGTCGTTTAACCGCTACTATTTTGCACAGCAAGACAAAAAAGGAGTTGTTCTCGACGAACGGAACAATGGTGGTGGTTCGGCCGCAGATTATATGATTGATGTGATGTCGAGAACTTTGCTGGGTTATTTTAACAGCCGAGCAAACGATAATCGTCCGTGGACCACGCCAATGGCAGGAATCTGGGGACCAAAAGTGATGATTATTAACGAACGTGCCGGCTCTGGTGGCGACTTGCTTCCCTATATGTTTAAAGAAAAAAATATCGGGTCTTTAGTAGGAACAAGAACCTGGGGTGGTTTGGTTGGTACCTGGGACACCCCGCCTTTAATCGATGGTGGAAGAATTGTTGCACCGCGTGGAGGATTTTTTGATGTAAACGGCGAATGGGCAGTCGAAGGAGTTGGAATTGCTCCCGACTTTGAAGTTATTCAAGATCCAAAACTAATTTTGCTTGGCAAAGATCCACAACTTGAAAAAGCCGTGGAAGTGGCTCTGGAAAAACTAAAAGGAAATGAATTTCAGTTAAAACCTGAACCTGCCGCACCGGTACGCTGGAAACGCCCCGACGGTTTTAAAGTAAAATAAAACTCGCAAATAGAAATAAGTAAAGAGAGGAGTTTCAGATAGAAACTCCTCTCTTTTTGCGTTGAATAAG
>JBNKOT010000417.1:0-2923 GCA_050294855.1 Draconibacterium sp.
AGAAACGATTGATTGCATCGATGGCCGGAACGGCATATTGGTCGGTGGTCCAGCTCATAATTGCCAGCAGTTCGCAGTCGCCGCTTTTTACATAATTATGCAACATGGCAAGTGCCCCCAAATCGTCGGCATCACCTCCAATGTCGGTATCAAAAATAATTTTAGGTTGTGCCTTTAAATGCCCGGTCAGGAACATAAAAATGAGGAATGTAAAAATTGAAAATCGATTCATAATAAACTGTTTTTGATTAATCATTCTTTGAGTTTTCCGTTATGACTGAGCAAAATAGCAACCGGTTTTGTTTCCGGAAACTCAGAAAGAATAATAATGAGAATTACCGTAATTGGAACGCTGAGCAACATTCCGGTAACTCCCCAAATTACTCCCCAAATGGCCAGCGTAAGGAAAACAACAAGCGGACTTATATTTAGTGTATTTCCCATTAATTTTGGCTCTAAAATATTTCCAACAATAACTTGAATTGCTCCAATAATGGCAAGTACCAAAAATCCGGGTGTAAATTCACCGAATTGAAGAACGGCAAATATAGTTGGAAAAAGAGTCGCAATTAACGATCCGATAGTTGGAATAAAATTCAAAATAAAAATAAGGAAAGCCCAAAAAATAGGGGCGTCAATTCCAATAAACAGGAGTGCAAAATAACTTGCAAAACCGGTGATTAAACTGGTAACCGTTTTTAGTGCAATGTAATTCCCGATTGAGTGGTCTATTTTTGTAACCATCTTATTTATGCTGTTGTAGCGTTCTTTGTCGGGATACATGGCCTGGAGTTTCTTAGGAAAAACAGGTTCTTCAAGCAATAAAAACACCAGATAAAGTAATACGGTAAATGCACTGCCAAAAATGCCGGTAAGCGCAGAAAACAACATCGACAGAATATTGGCAAAGTTGATGTCTTTTGCATAATCACTAGTCATTTTATTTAAATCGATGTTGAATTGTTCGTTGATTGAAGTTGCAATTTTATTCACGTTCGCCTGGTATACTGGCATCGTTGTGGAGAGTTGCTGAATGTTCTTGGAAATCATGGTGATGGTAAGTACTAAAAAACCCATCAATACAAGGGTTGAAAAGAGTGTTAGTATCCATCGGGGCACTCTTCCAAACAGTTTAACTTTCAATAATATTTTTTTTATTACCCGGATGAGAAACCAAAAAATGATGGCCAATATAAAAGGAATAATAATCGATTGTGCATAGATAAGCACCACTACCAACGTGATGATAATTAGAAAAGTGTAGATTTTTTTAGTTGTATCCATTGCGTTTTAGTTTAAAGCAACAAAATACAAATGATTTTTGAGTTTGAAGTTCAGGTTTTAAAGAATCGAGATACCTTTAATTATTATTAACCAAATCAGAAGAAAATGATTTATTCTCCTGATTGGTTTATAATGTCAAACATTTCGTTCCACTCTTTTTCGAAGCTGTAATTGGGCATGGTTTGTTTTGCCCGCGAATACCAATATTCGGCATTCCACAAATCCGGTTCTTTGCGGTGTAAATAAGCATGAATCCAATATGCCCAAGGATGATTCAGTTCCTGAATAATTTCGTGTGCTTTGTTCCAGTCTCCTTTTTTTTCGATTTCCAGCGCGTCCAGAAGTTTCTTTTTCATCGAGAATATTATTACCCCAGCTTTTCTTTTTCTGGCAATCCCCATTCTTCGACCATGGCGATTCCCATTTTTTCCAATTCATCTAAAATTGGTTCGTAAATGCTTTTTGCAATCGGAATATGTACCCCGGTATCTTTTATTTTTCCATCGAGAATCATTTTAACGGCAATGGCAGTTGGTAATGCAACAGTTCTTGCAATCGAAGTATCTTCTTTGGTTGCAAAATCAAGTAATCTCGATTTGATGACTTCCTTTTTTCCGGCCGCAGTTTCGATAAGAAACGAATGAAGCATTATTACCATGTCGCGGGCTCCGGCAGGCAACATCATTTTCTTCAACATTAAATCAGAAGTAAGATCAAAGGTGGAACCTTCTTCCAACTGAATCCTGTGATCGCTGAATAAACCAAGCCATTCCATCGCAACGATGGCCGGACTGTTTAACTCCAGTTTTAATCGTTCTGCAACTTTTTCTTTTACATTTTTAGGATAGACATCGATTTGTTCGGCAACAATTTCTTTGTAGGTTTTTCCCTTAAAATTATGCTTGTCGTATGTAACCATCCCGATGGCTTTTATTGCATCTAAACTTTCGCACCAATGCGGATACCGAAATGTTCCGCGGTACATGGTTTCTATGTTTGGTAAATTATAAATATCGATGTATGCCAACGAATCGCGATTTGGATAAACTTCCATCTTTCCAACTTTCGGGAAATCGATTTGCATCGGATTTTTAAAGAGGTTTTCGGTAGGAATTTCAACCACTTCGCCATTTTTCATAAACTTGGCTCCATTGTTTCCGGCCATTACAACTCCTTTTGGCGACCACGAAAATTTGTAGTTAAACGGATTGTCGGTTTCTTCCGGCGCAGACAGAGCACCACACAACGAATAAAATTCTTTGATTTTTCCACCATTGTTGTGCACCTTGTCGATAATGCGCATGGCTGTCATGTGGTCGAATCCCGGATCAACACCGAGTTCATTGATAATAACGATTCCGGCCTTTTTTGCTTCTTTGTCCAATGCTTTCATTTCATCCGAAACATACGACGCAGTAACCATGTTTTTTTTGTATTTAATACAAAGTTTTGCAACACTAACATGATAAGTATAAGGAAGAAAACTCACTGTTAAATCGTGGCTGGCCACCAGTTTGTCGAGTGTTTTTACATCCTCCACATCCCAGGCAATGGCTTTTCCGTTTTTGTGTCCTTGTATTAATGTTTCGGCTTTCGAAACGGTTCGGCTGGCAATGGTTAATTGTATATTGTTTTTTAA
>JBNKOT010000418.1:0-3911 GCA_050294855.1 Draconibacterium sp.
GTTCGCATTGCAACAAACTTTATAAAATAACCGATAAAAACCTTCGTGGTATTTCAGGAAATGAACACGCCTTAATATTGGTTGGCGACGATAATTTTATCAAAATAATTAACAAGGATTTTTTATGATTTCATGAATTAATAGTGAAAACTGAAAGTACTCAACAAAATGCAACTAACTAAAAACAATAAGCATATGAAAATCTTCAAAAACTTCGTGTTATGCATGATTGTCGCATGCCTGTTTGCAGGAAGAATATCAGCACAGGAACCTGCAACTATTAAAATCGATTTCGACAGGAAAATAGATCAGGTTGATCCAAATATTTACAGTGCTTTTGTGGAGCCAATCCGAACTGTGGTTTATGGTAGTATTTATGACCCAAAATCTCCTTTTGCCGATGAGAACGGTTTTCGAAAAGACTTTATCGATCTGTTAAAAGAATTAAACGTAAGAAGTTTGAGATGGCCTGGCGGAAATTTTGTTTCGGGGTATAACTGGGAAGATGGCATTGGCCCAAAAGACCAGCGACCAGCAAAAAGAGATCTTGCCTGGAATCAGATTGAATCCAACCAGATGGGAACCGATGAATATGTCAAATTCTGCAATCTGATTGGCGCCGATAATTTTTTATGCGTCAATGGAGGAACGGGGACACTTGACGATGCCCGCAACTGGGTGGAATATTGTAATGGCGAAAAAGGAACCTACTATGCCGATCTCAGGATTAAAAACGGTAATGAGAAACCCTTCAACGTGAAATATGTTGGGCTGGGAAACGAAATAGACGGTCCGTGGCAAATGGGGCAAAAAAGTGCCGAAGATTATTGCAAGTTCGCGTTAGAAGCTGGCAAGTTAATTAGTTTGCAGGATAAAAACATTAAGCTTGTTGCTTCGGGGGCATCTCTTTACAGTCCGGATAATGAGTGGGTAGAATGGAACGATTATGTGTTGGATAAGATGGTAGGGAAAATCGACTATCTCTCAGTACATCGTTATGCAACCGAAGCTTTGCCCGGTGGTAGAGCCAATAAAGTTTTTTCCGATCACATGTCGCTCGGGCTGGATATCGACGAGAAAATTGAAACCACACAAGCTCTTATAAAAAAAGCAATGGTTAAATCAGGTTCTTCTCGGCCCATTTATATCTCGTTTGATGAATATTCTCCGGGTTTTGGAGGTCTTCTCAGTTCACTAATGCTTGCCCAACATTTGAATTCTTTTTTACGACACGCCGACGTTGTAAAAATGGCAAACATTACCATGATTACCGGCCTGGTGGGAAATTCTCCTGAAGGCGATTTCAAGAACTCCACATTCTATACTTTCTCTCTTTATTCGAAAAATGCACTTGGAATAGCATTGGATGTAAAGACAATTTGCAAAGTATACAACAACGAAATCTTTAAAAATATTCCATATCTCGATGTTACAGCAGTATTAAATGAGTCGGCAAAAAAAGTGGTTATTAATGTTGTAAACAGAAACGAAAAGGAAGCTATTCAAACGAATATCGATCTTCAAACCGGCGAATACAGTGGAAAGGCAACGGTAAATCTTATTAATGCAGAATCCATTGACACCCGAAATACAAAATCGGAACAACCCATTAAAATTCAATCGGAACAATTGAGTTTTAATGGAAATTCCATCAAATACAATTTTCCTGCTCACTCGTTTACACAAATTGAAATACCATATAACTAATTTATTATGAAACGTAATTCACCTAAAATACTGATTTTAATACTCAGTTCTCTTTTAGTTTTAGCGTTTATTCCGCAAAGTGAAATGGCAAAAAAGCCAATTTATCTGAATACTTCCTACTCATTTAAAGAGCGTGCAGCCGACCTTGTTTCGAGGATGACACCCGAAGAAAAACAAAGTCAGCTGGGTAATACAATGCCACCTATTCCGCGTTTGGGTGTAAATCATTACGATGTGTGGGGCGAAGCCTTACACGGCATTATGGGAAGAAACAACAACAGCGGAATGACAGCCACTTCGTTTCCAAACAGTGTTGCAGTTGGTGCAACATGGGATCCTGAATTAATAAAGCGTGAAACAAATGTGATTTCCGATGAAGCCCGCGGTTTTAACCACGACCTTATTTTTACATTGACGTACTGGTCGCCGGTTATCGAACCTGCCCGCGACCCGCGCTGGGGAAGAACTGCCGAAACTTTTGGAGAAGACCCTTTTTTGGTTTCTGAAATCGGGAAAGGTTTTATTCAGGGATTGATGGGCGACGATCCAACTTATCTAAAATCGGTGCCTTGCGGTAAACATTATTTCGCCAACAACACCGAGTTTAACCGTCATTCAGGGAGTTCGAACATGGACGACAGAGACATGCGGGAATTCTACCTCTTGCCTTACAGAACGCTTATTAGAGATGATAAACTTCCGGCAATTATGACAGCCTACGGCGCTGTAAACGGCGTTCCAATGTCGGCCAATAAGTTTCTGGTTGATACGATTGCACGTAAAACCTACGGAATGGAAGGTTATGTAACCGGCGACTGCGGTGCGATAGACGACATTGTTCGGGGACATCATTATGCCGAAACCAACGAAGAAGCAGCTGCGCTTGGATTAAAAGCCGGAGTAGATACCGATTGTGGAGGTGTTTATCAGAATAATGCATTAAACGCAATTGAAAAGGAATTGTTAACCCAGGGCGATATCGACAAAGCTCTTGTAAATATTTTTACAATAAGAATGCGAATTGGCGAATTTGATCCCCCGGAAATAGTTCCTTTTGCCGGAATTAAACCTTCAAGAATCAACGATCCTTCGCATAACAATCTTGCTCTTGAAATTGCAACTAAAACGCCGGTTCTGCTAAAAAACAATGAGCTGGCCAAAACCGGAAATAAAGCATTACCAATTAATCTGAAAAACATTAAAAAGATTGCAGTATTGGGAACTCAGGCCGATAAAGTTGAATTGGGAGATTATTCAGGACAAGTTGAACCTGAATTAAGAATTTCGCCTCTGGCAGGAATTAAAAATTATATTAAGGACCATAATCTGAATACAGAAATTGTTTCTCTGACAAGTGGAAATACAAACAGAAATACGGATTTTATTACCGTAAACAATTTTTCAACGGTTCGCAATGGCGAAGTGGTGGCCGAATATGATGCAACAAATTTTGATGCTGCGGCATCTGGATTAATTGTCGCATCGCGTTTTGGCCGAACTTCCATTCGCGGGGTAAAAGATGGCGACTGGACAGCTTACGACAATGTTGATATTACCGACGTTGATTCCATCCGTTTTAACGTGGCAGCTTCGGGTAACGGTGG
The DNA here is from genome assembly GCA_050294855.1 of Draconibacterium sp. GTDB lineage: Bacteria > Bacteroidota > Bacteroidia > Bacteroidales > Prolixibacteraceae > Draconibacterium. Next base: position 3,312 of record JBNKOT010000418.1, read on the forward strand.
TTTGCTCGAAGTGCGTGTTAGCTCGGCAACCGGAAATATTCTGGCAACGCAAAAGATCGAGGCCGTTCAGCAGCGTGGTGGGTTCCCCGGATTTGCACGCCCACAAAATGTGTCGGTAAAAATAAATACGCTGGGAATTACCGGGCCGCAAACGTTGGTGCTGGTTTACCGCGAAGCCGAAAGCCCTGCGACTGATGCCGCAACACTTGAAATGGCTGCTACTGCCGATGTGGTGCTGGTTTTTGTGGGAACTGATCAAAGTACCGGTCGCGAAGAGTCCGACCGCTTTTCGATTACCTTACCAGGAAACCAGAATAAACTGATTGAAGCGGTCGCTGCTGAAAATCCAAACACCATTGTAGTGATGCAAACCATGGGAATGGTGGAAGTGGAGCAGTTTAAAAACAACCCGAATATTCCGGGAATTATCTGGACCGGTTACAACGGACAGGCACAGGGAACCGCCATGGCTCGCATTTTATTTGGCGATGTAAACCCCGGCGGAAAATTGAATGTTACCTGGCACAAATCCTTAAACGACCTGCCCGGTTTTAACGACTACACCCTGCGTGGCGATGGCTCGAACGGAAGAACGTACTG
>JBNKOT010000419.1:0-9946 GCA_050294855.1 Draconibacterium sp.
TTAGGATGAAATTTTTCTCACTTGTTTTTGTTATCGTAGTTTTTATTCTTTCGGCAGGTAAATTCGAAGCTTCGAAAAATCCGGAACCTAAACTTTTGGAATATCCGCCGCCTTTTTATGTTTGGAATGAAGGTTTTAAGACCAAAGTTTTTTACGGCATTCAAACCGGCAAATTTATCTATGTTCGAAATTTGAATGGCGCCTGGTTGTTATACGATAAAAGAATAGAAACGAACCAACTGATCAATGTAGTTGGCCTCGACGAATATATTTTTATTCAGTCTGATCTGGAAAAACAATTAGATAATTTGATGAAAATCAGAAAGTTCAATCGGAGGTTTATTAATATCCAAACGCCTCCCTGGAAAAATTAAAATCCTTTTTAAACCATTCACCGGGTGACTTTAAGTAGAAACAAAAATTCACCCGGTAAATAGATTATGATAGATCATTATGCGTGCATAAAAACCGGTGCAGTATTTTTTGCAAGAGATAATAATTGTTTGGTTTCGTCTTCCGAAATGGTTTTAATATCATTTAAAAATTCCAATGCTTTCAAAAATAAAGTCGATTCGCCCGGAGGAATAGCAGCTGTTACCTTTTTCGACAAGGTAAATTGTAAGGCCATTTTCATAATTTGTTCATCGCTGATTGGCCGGTACCAGGTATTTTTAAAGACCAAATCTTCACCTTCTTTTAGTGGTGAAAGCGCCATTGCTTTTAAGGCAAGAATTCCCATTCCACGTTTTTCGGCTTCTGCAAAAACCTGTGGCCCAAAATTTCCGGCATTCCAGCAGGCAAAATTTATCGGAAACAGAATCGAGTCGAAATCATAGTTTTTCATGGCAATCATTGCCGCATCGACCGAATGAGCCGAAAAACCGATGTGTTTAATTCTGCCTTCCTGTTTGGCTTTTATAATTGTTTCCAATGCGCCTCCTTTTCCAAGTGCTTGTTCCGCCTCTTTAACTGAACTTAACTCGTGTAATTGGTATAAATCGAAATGGTTGGTTTGTAATGTTTTTAAGGAATTGTCGAGGTCTTTTTGTGCGCCTTTTGCATCTCTTTCCCTGGTTTTACAGGCCAGAAAACAATTCTTTCGAAACGGTTTTAACGCCGGTCCCAAACGATCTTCCGCATTTCCGTATTTCGGAGAAACATCGAAATAATTTACACCCAATTCAACTGATTTAGCAACCATTAAATTTGCAAAATCCTGCGAATTATCGTTCAGCATAATTCCACCAAAACCAATAATCGAAAGTTTTTCACCCGTTTTTCCAAGTGTCCGTTTTGGTATTGAATAATTGGGAGAAAAATCGTTTCCGAAAGATCTGATGTCGATGTGATTCATTTTCATAAAATGATCTTTGTTGATTTTGGCTTATGCAAAAGACCAGCTTTTATTTCTCTAAACGGTATAACAAAACATCGTGTGCCTTGATCTCCGCTTTAACAGACTTTTTAGTTGTACCAGCTTTTTTCCCTTCCCAAATATTAAAAAGTTTGTATTTGTCTTTTGCAAAGTCAACTTCATAATCAAAATCAGGGTCTTCAATTTTATGTTTTGTCCAGTCGAATTCAAATTTTATAGCCTCGTTTTTCCGGTTTAAAAAACAAACCGCCCATTCATTGTTTTCCAAAGGTTTCACCCAAATTTCGGTACTGTCGATAGCGGTGTATTTAAAAGCCTGAACTCCTAAAACATCCTGATTAATTGCAATTACATCTTCGTTGGTTTGAATTTCAATTGTTTCTTCGGATGCACTTCGAATGTCGTTACCCATTATTAATGGCGATGCAAACATGCTCCACAAAGTAAAGTGAGATCGATCCTCGGCAGCAGTCATTCCATTTCCAACTTCCATCATGTCGTAATCGTTCCAGCCATTTGGTCCGGCATATTTTCGGATGTTTTCTCGCATGTACACAATTTTCATAACACCCCAGTCTTTGTAACTTCCGTGGTCGACCACACAATCGAAACAAGGAGCAATATCGCCGCTAATTCTCCAAAGTTGTCCGAATTCTTTACCCCATTTCCATGGTTCTGCCGAGCCCCATTCGCAAATGCCTAAAATCATTGGTCTTCCGGCAGCAAAAAGTGCATCTCTAATTGCTTTGTACGCTTCTTTCGGTTTCCGGCCAAAAGTACTGCACCAATCGTATTTCAAATAATCGATTCCCCACGATGCAAAAAGTTGGGCATCTTGCATTTCAAAACCCTGGCTACCCGGATAACCGGCACAAGTTTTTGTTCCTGCGTCGCCATAAATTCCAATTTTTAAGCCTTTTGAATGCACATAATCTGCCAGAGCTTTTATTCCGTTTGGAAATTTAGCAGGATCGGCAACCAAATTTCCATTCGCATCACGTTCTTTCAAAGCCCAACAATCATCTAGAATTACGTATTCATAACCAGCATCCGCGTATCCGTCACGTTCGAAAGCATCAGCTACTTCCATTACAAGTCTCTCATTGATATCGCAGTGGAAAGTATTCCAACTGTTCCAACCCATTGGAGGGGTAGGAGCCAGATTTTCGAATTTTTGTGCAAAAACAAAATTGCTGAGAAGCAAAAGAGAAATTACGATAATATTTTTCATCTAATTAAAATTAAAGTTTTCAACGGTCTAAGATGGAACTTCCATGATTTTAATACTGCTTATTTGTGAAAAAAATTACATGGTCGTTTCATGTTTTATTATTTAGTGGGTTTATTTCGAGTATATATTTCAAACAAAAGTACTGCAATTTAATAAATGGATTGATATTTTTACAATTCAATGAATTGGAAGTTGGGAAGCAAAATAAAGGGTGAAATTGCTGAACACCCTTGCACAAATTAGAAAGGAGGAACAAACTAATCGTGGTCATGGAATTTAAAGGAAACTTTTAGTTTTGTTTGGTAGGATTCCGCTTTGCCATCTTTAATGTGTAGGTCCATCTGGTAAACTCGCCAATTCTTAAATCAGGCAAAGTTTCCGAAGCACGTGTAATGGCTTTCAGTGCAGCTTTCTCTCACGATTCGGGGCTGCTGTCTACGAATTCAATAATTTTGTAAACACGATTCGGCATAATTGTATTTTAATTAGTAGTAGCAGTATTTCTTAAGTATTAATTTTAAGAACTATTTCTAATTAAGAACTTTTTTCAGATTTGTTTGGGTTTTAGTAATTACAAATGAATTGAACTATTTTTACACACTAACAGATAGCAAAATGAATTTTACGGAACTAATTTTCTTCAATTTCTGAATTGGAGAGTTCATCAACATCGATGTGTTACTCCAGCATAACGACGCTCGGCTTTGCCTTTTGGCCAGCACATTATTTCAATACATTTAAATTGGTTAACTGTTGCAAATTCGATTACTTCGTTAAAACTCTTTTCGGCGAAAATGGTGCTTATAAATCCCAGATCTAACATCGTTTCGCTTATTTAAGTTGGTTTAAAATATCTGTTTTTCAAATTTAATAAATTTTTGAGGGTTGAGATTTTCTGATTATTTGAAATTTGTAGAATATGAAAGCTGGCTCAATCGAATTCATATAAAAGAGATCAAACATAAAAGTGGCCTTTTACTTTTCATTTCCAGAAAAGATGGATTGTTCAGTCGATAAGAGAATCTGGATTTGTATATTCGCGCCATAAAATTTTTATGGCAAAGTTAAAATTGTTTGAACCAGATAAACAATAAGTGCTTAACCGAAATGGAATTTGAGTTGTCCTAATAAATTGAAAAATAGTATGCTAAAAATTAATCTTATTCTTTTATTATTTCTCCTGGCGGGATCTCTTTTTGCACAAATTCCGGTCGATTATTATACGCCTGCCGAAGGTTTATCGGGCGACAATTTAAAGGCAGCACTGCACGATATAATAAAAGATCACAAAGAATTTCCTTACTCGAGCAGCAGCACCGATACCTGGGATATTTTAAAAGAATCGGATAAAGACACGATTAATCCGGAAAATGTTATTTTAATTTATTCGGGGTGGAACATGAATGCTGCGCTTGAATTTAATAGTGGAAAAGGCTGGAACAGAGAGCATGTTTGGGCAAAATCGCATGGAGGTTTTAATACAAATCCCGGACCGGGAACCGATGTTCATCATTTGAGACCTTCCGATATTTCGGTTAATGCAGCACGTGGAAACAAGGATTTCGACGATGGAGGAAGTATTTATATCGATGCAGATGGAGCAACAACATGCCTTACAGATAACGACTCGTGGGAAGCCAGGAATGAAGTTAAGGGCGATATTGCCCGCATGCTTTTTTATATGGCAGTACGTTACGAAGGAGAAAATGGTGAACCAGATCTTGAACTCGTAGACCAGGTAAATACGTCCTCTTTAACGACATCGGGAAAAGGTTATCATGGAAAACTTTCAACGCTTTTGGAATGGCACAAAGCTGATCCGGTTGATCGTTTTGAGATCGCGCGCAACAACATTATTTACAGTTTTCAGGAAAACCGAAATCCGTTTATCGATCATCCTGAATTTGTGGACAAAATCTGGGGGACTAACACTTCAACCAATATTTTAAACGGGCGTGAATTGAGATTTTATCCAAATCCTGCCAAAGGTTTTATCAATGTAGAACTTCCTGATAATTCGGAAGCGGCTGGAATTATCTTTTCGATTACTGGAAACATCGTAGCAGAGTTTTCAGGCAGTGGACATTTTCAGGTAAAAACGGTTTCTATCGATCCCGGACTTTATAGCATTCGCATTGTATCGAACAACAAAGTTTATCTGTCGAAAATTGTGATTCAGGAATGATGCCGCGAAGAGTGAATACCACAACAATTTTTCTATATCAACGGTATATTTTATTGCGTAATTCAGAAAAGAGGGCATAAACGAAAAACATTATTTTGAGGTTAAAAGTAGTGGGACATACTGGATTCGAACCAGTGACTTCTACCCTGTCATCCGTCCGCTGACGGACTAAGCCAACTGAGTTAATGAGTTGTAATTAAGGAGCGGACAAATTTTCTGCCTTGCGAGGTTTTAAGTTGTTTTTCACGTCGAAGCGCAATTGTTTTTGTTATGCACTTTTCAGTGTAAATTACTACCCAGGGTTGAAATTTGGAAGTCCAGCCGGTATTCCGTGGATCATTATGGGCTGCCAGTCTTTTATCAAGATCAGTACTAAAACCGATGTAAATTTTATCAAATTTTTCAGAAAAGAGGGCATAAACGAAAAACATCATTTTGAGGTTAAAAGTTGTGGGACATACTGGATTCGAACCAGTGACTTCTACCCTGTCAAGGTAACACTCTAAACCAACTGAGTTAATGTCCCGTATTATTAAAAAGAACCACTGACTTCTACCCTGTCATCCGTCGGCAGACGGACTAAACCAACTGAGTTAATGTTCTATTAATTGCACAAAAATAGTAAAAAGAAAAAAAGGCACTACAAAAGTACCTTTTAAATATTGTCGATTATTTGAAATTTTATCAAATAAAAAATTTCAGAATAAAAAGAATCGAAAGAATAATCATTACAACCGACACATCTTTCACTTTTCCGGTGAGTATTTTCAAAAATACAAACGAAAGCATACCAAACACAATACCTTCTGCAATACTGTAGGTAAGCGGCATTACAATAATTGTAACAAATGCCGGGATTGATTCGGTAAAATTATCGAAGTCGATTTTTAAAATTGGCGACATCATAAAAAAGCCAACCAATATTAGTGCCGGCGCAGTTGCTGCTGCAGGTACCATTGTAAATATCGGAGCAAAGAAAAGTGCGATTAAAAACAGTGCGGCAGTTGATAGTGCCGTTAATCCGGTTTTACCACCTTCGGCAACACCCGATGCACTTTCAACGTATGTTGTAACAGTGCTGGTTCCGAAAATCGCACCAAAAAAAGTTCCGATTGAATCGGCGAAAAGTGCTTGTTTTACTCTTGGAACCTGGCCTTTTTCATCCAACATTCCTGCTTTCGAAGAAACTCCAACCAGTGTGCCAACGGTGTCGAACATATCCACAAATAAGAATGTGAACAACACAATGAGCATGTCGAGTGTAAAAATTTGAGAATACTCAAATTTAAAGAAAATCGGAGTCAAAGAAGGCGGTGTGTCAACCAAAGTTCCTTCGGGCATGTGCGTAACACCAAATGGCAGACCGGCAATGGTTGCTGTAAAAATTCCAATCAATAAAGCACCTCTCACTTTTAGCGACAACAAAACGGCGGTTAATATCACACCACCAAGTGCAATTAATACTGCGGGTGAACCCATGTTTCCGAGTCCAACTAAAACTGCATCGTTGTTTACAATAATTCCTGAATTTTGTAATCCGATAAATGCAATAAATAGTCCGATGCCTGCAGAGACTGCATGTTTTAACGGAAGTGGAATTGCGTTTACAATCAGTTCGCGTATGTTAAAAGCAGTAAGCAGGATAAAGATTATTCCTTCAAGAAAAACCGCGGTTAAAGCAAACTGCCAACTGTGACCCATTCCCAGAACAACGGTAAATGCAAAAAAGGCATTTAATCCCATTCCCGGAGCCAAGGCGAACGGTAAATTTGCTACCAGAGCCATTACTAAGGTTCCAACAACAGCAGAAAGTGCAGTCGCCGTAAAAAGGGCGTTTTTGTCCATTCCGGTGGCACTGAGAATATCCGGATTTACGGCTAAAATATAAGCCATCGTCATAAAGGTGGTTATACCCGCCAGAATTTCTGTTTTAACAGAGGTATTGTTCTCTTTTAGTTTGAAAAATTTTTCCAGCATAATTTCTTTGTTAGAAAGTGTATTTAACAGCTACGGTTGGCATTACCTTAAATGCGGCACTCTCAAAATTGTTACTTAGCTCAATCTCCGTTCCTGCTGAAAAATTAGGACAGAAATTGTACCATAGTTGTGGTTCTGCAAGGAATCTGTAACTGGTTCCCCAAAACATGTCTTCTTTCCAAAAATCAGCAAAACCTGCGAAAGTTATTTTGTTTTCTAACATTTGAATGGTCCAAACAGCAGTTAACTGAAAAGAGGCATCTTCCTTGTCTTTAATGTATTTGTAGTTGGCCTGAAGGGTCAGGATTTTTGAAAAATCGGCTGAAGCGAATGTTCGTTCAACACCGGCTAACCAGCAATTTTCAATCGCAATAAAAGGATTTTCCTCTCCATCTAATTTAAAAACTCCGCCGTTGTATTCAACGCGTGGCTCAAATTTCTGGTTTTCATTCCATTTAAAGCTACGTGCCATTTCCCAATAAGCTAAAGAAACACCATTGCTTACATTTCGCGCATCCGAACTATAATCCAAATCAACAAAAAAGAATGTCGAACCAAATTTGTCGGGTTTAAACATCTCAACAGTTGAGGTAAAAAATTTTCTTCCTTCTCCTAAATCGTAGTGCAACTGAACATTTTGTGCACTTGCATATGACGCAAAAGCATACAAAGCAAGTAATAGTACAACTCTTTTCATGTGTTTATAATTGTTTGTTTTTATGGTAACCCATGGAACTCACCATAATCGTGCACCTATTTGGCAAGGTAGTTTTTGTGATGGCTCGTTTCATGTGTTAAAAATGTTAAAAATTTTAGCCGCGAAAATAATTATTCTTTGCCAAGGCAAACAATAAATTGGCAATAGAATGTATAAAATTAACTATATTACTTTATCAATTGAGAGTTTTTTGAACTAATGTTTTATACGAATAGCAACTAAAAGATTTATACGATGAACAATATTAACCGAAGAAAATTTATACGTCAGGGCATCAGGGGAGTAGCAGGGGCCATTGCTGTTGGTTCCGGAGCGGTAAATTTAAGTTTCAATCCTCCATCAAATTCGATTATTGATAAAGTTAATTTGGGCGAAACCGGAATGAAAATTCCACGTTTGGCATTCGGAACCGGTTCTTTTGGTTATGTAAACACTTCGAATCAGCATAAACTGGGCGAGAAAAAGTTTGTTGAGTTGGCCAAATATGCTTACAGTAAAGGATTACGTTTTTTTGAAACTGCCGATATGTATGGTACGCACGAATTTGTTGGAAAAGCACTAAAAGAACTACCGCGCGAAGAAGTTACGGTTTTGAGCAAAGTGATGCTTTATCAGCACGGCGATTGGTATACTCCGGAGCCATTTCAGAAAAGTATCGACCGGTTTAGGAAAGAACTCGACACCGACTATATTGATATTTTGTTGTTGCATTGTATGGTAAACGATCAATGGCCCGATGAATACAAAAGATATTTAGACGATTTTTCGGAAGCCAAAGAAAAAGGGATCGTTAAAAAAGTTGGACTGTCGTGTCACGATTTGGGAGCCTTAAAAGTGGCGGCAGAAAATCCATGGGCTGATGTTGTTCAGGCAAGAATAAATAACGAAGGAGCACGAATGGATGGATCACCGGAAGAAGTAATGCCGGTTTTACAAACTGCAAAAAAGAACGGTAAAGGAGTTATCGGAATGAAAATATTTGGTTGTGGTAATTTAACCAGCGACGAACAACGCCAGTCATCGTTAAACTATGTGATTAAAAGTGGTAATGTTGATGCAATGACCATTGGTTTTGAAAATACCGAACAAATCGACGATGCAGTAGAACGGATTATGAAACTTGTAAACGCCTAACAAAAAACCCGGCATTGGAAGCCGGGTTGTATACATTGAAATCGGGAAGATTTAATATATGGGTCTTATACTATAGTATTCTTAAAATTATTAAAAAGAAACCCTCTTTTCCCGAAGAAATTTAATTTTATTTTTCGAGCGCATCGTATAAAAATACATTTGCGTGGCGCAACTGGTTGAATATCTGCACGGTGTAGAAAATAAAGTTCTCGTCAGTAATTTTTTTATTTTCTATACGTGTTGAAAAAACAAACGATTTATATTTCAGCAATTCAATAAATTTGTGGTCTTTTGGAAATCCTTTCGGGGCGGTTTTTAATTTGTGGTCGTACATTTCGGGGAAGGTTGCCCGAAACTCCGGATCGTTTATAATTTCAAGAAATTCGGTGGCATTTTCGGCCATATAATTTCTGATCGAGCGCAATGTTTCTGCCTCGGGCATGTATACGCCGCCACCCAAAAAACTCTGATTTGGTTCGATGTGTATGTAATAGCCGGGGTAAATGCTTTTACGACCGCCCTTCGAAATAAAACTTCCGAAATTGGTTTTATAGGGATCTTTGTTTTTCGAAAAACGGACATCGCGAAAGATCCGGAACACACAATCTTTTGCATTTGTTCCTGCTACTTCAGGGTCGAACTTAGCAATTTCGTTAATCAGAACATCGGTTAGAAAAATAATTTTATCGCGGCTTTCTTCGTACCATTTTCGATTGTCGTTAAACCAATCGCGATTATTGTTCTCCGCCAGTTCCTGCAGAAATTGTATTACTTTGTTCATGTTGAATAAAATTGAATTATTTTTACGAGCGAATTTACACAATTAACAACGTTGACCATGAAAAAGTTTGCATTAATAGTAGCCGGAGGAAGTGGATCCAGAATGAAGGAAACAATACCGAAGCAGTTTATTGAATTGCTTAACCGACCAATTTTAATGCACACCTTCGATGCTTTTGTAAAATATGATGCAGAAATCGAATTTATTCTGGTTCTTCCAAAAAACCAGGTAGATCATTGGCATCAACTCTGTGCGAAATTTCGTTTCGAAATAAAATATAAACTTGCTTTTGGCGGTGTTACCCGTTTTGATTCAGTAAAAAACGGCCTCGATTTAATCGATGAAGATGGTATTGTTTTTATTCACGACGGCGTTCGTCCGCTGGTTTCGAAACAAACCATTCAGCACTGTTATCAAATGGCTTTTCAAAAGGGAAATGCGCTTCCGGTGGTTCCGGTTTCAGAGTCGCTACGGTTTTTGGACACTAAAGGAAATAAATCGGTAGACCGGTCGAAATATTTTTTGGTTCAAACCCCGCAAACCTT
>JBNKOT010000420.1:0-3817 GCA_050294855.1 Draconibacterium sp.
GGCTGCCACTGCGAAACTTCACATCCTATTGAATGGGCAATTTCGTACAACGATTGATGTCCCGGGAAAGTGGCAATTACATGATCGCCTTTTTTGAGCATACAATTCATCGCAACAAAAATGGCTTCTTCGGGGATCATCACGTTTAGTTCATCTGTAGAAATGGAGGTATATAATTTTGCAATTTCGGCTTTTAAAAGCGGGTGACCGCTTGATTCGGTGTAAGCCAGTTTTAGTTTGTTCCACAAATCGAGCGAGGCAGGACTGGCCATTTCCAATACTTCCGAAAGTTGCAGTGGTTCGCAATCGGAGCAACTTAATAAATGTTTAGCAGTAAATTCGTGTTGTGCAAAATATCGTTCCAGTCGGAATAGTTCTATTTTCATTCTACAATATTAAAGGTTTGAAAATTGAAAATTAGTTGAGATTTATATCCTTGAAATTTGGAATTTGAAAGTGAATTTTAAGCGCCGATGAAACTTCTAGATTTTCGATCTATTCTGGTCTAGTATTTATCATCTTTCATCTCCCGTCTTTCATCTGCTTAAATCAGCAAACGAAACAAGTCGTCTTTTTCGTTGATATATTCATAAATAAAACCGTTTTCCTGCATTCGCTGCACCAATCCCTTGTAATCTTCTTTTTTCTGAATTTCTATGCCAATTAGAGCAGGACCTTTTTCGCGGTTGTTTTTCTTCGAATATTCGAAATGCGTAATGTCGTCGTTTGGCCCAAGAACGATGTCAACAAAAGTGCGCAGTGCTCCGGCTCGTTGCGGAAAACGAACAATAAAATAATGTTTCAGACCTTCGAACAACATCGATCGCTCCTTAATTTCCTCGGTGCGGGTAATGTCGTTGTTACTGCCGCTAACAATACAAACCACGTTTTTGTCTTTTATTTCTTCGCGATAAAAATCAAGTGCCGCAATCGAAAGTGCTCCTGCCGGTTCGATTACAATTGCATTTTTGTTGTATAAGTCAACAATCTTGGAGCAGATCAAACCTTCCGGAACATCAATAATATCGTCGAGCACTTGTTTGCAAATTTCAAAAGTAATGTCTCCAACTTTTTGCACAGCCGCGCCATCAACAAATTTGTCTATTTTCTTTAATTCAACCACATGTCCTGCTTCTATCGATTTTGCCATTGAAGGTGCCCCGGCAGGTTCTACACCAATAATTTTTGTATTCGGACTCAGTTGTTTAAAATAGGCACCAACTCCCGATGCTAGTCCACCGCCGCCAACCGGGATAAAAAGATAATCGATGTGTTCTTTTGTGTCTTGCAAAATTTCAAGTCCTACGGTCGCCTGTCCTTCAATAATTTGCAGATCGTCGAAAGGATGAATAAAAGCCATTCCGGTTTTTGCACAATCCTGTTTTGCCGCTGTGTGCGCATCATCGTACGTGTCGCCTTTTAATACCACTTCAACGAACTCTTTTCCAAACATTCTTACTTGGTTGATTTTTTGTTTTGGAGTGGTTGCAGGCATGTAAATCTTGCCTTTGATTTTTAGTTTCTGGCACGAATAGGCAACGCCCTGCGCATGATTACCTGCGCTGGCACAAACTACGCCGTTCGCCAATTCTTCTTTCGAAAGATGGGCAATTTTATTAAAGGCACCTCTTAATTTGTACGAACGAACTACCTGTAAATCTTCACGTTTTAATAAAATGTTTGCCTGGAACTCATCCGACAGATTTAAGTTTTTTTGAAGTGGCGTTTGCAGGATTACCTCATTCAAATTAATTTTTGCTCTGTTAATATCCTGTAATTGTGGGAAATATTTGCCGGTGCTCATTGTTCTTTAATTTTGATCAAAGATAACAATAGAATAGCCAGTGAGAATTGTTCGTGCAAATAATATTGGAATATTTATTTTAAAATTCAAGGTATTTACAGATCCTATAAATATCGTTTCAATCAAATTCTCTCTTATTTAAATCCAAAAATCAATGGGAATAGAAAAACAACCAGAATGGTCCAAATGGCATAAAAAGGAAGATAACTGGTGATGGTTTGCTCAACTTTTTTAATCGATTTGTTTCTAAAGTTTACCTTAAACAAATCGACCAGAATTAATACCAGATTCCCAAAAATCAACAAATTCGAACCAAGAACTGCGGTTCTGTTTGGAGTAAAACCAAATTCTCCTACTCTGTAAAGTATTGCAGATAAAGCAAATAAATCGATAGTTAATGAAACAATTGTCAGAAGTAGAAGTACAATTTCGTTTAGTCGATGTTTTTCGTGTAATGATATTTCGGAAATTGAAAATACAATAATAGCCATTACGCCAAGCAACATGAGGTTAAAAATAAGAAGAAAATTTCTGTCGTTGTAAGGATCTTTTCCGGAAACAACAATACTTACCAGATAAACAACAAGTGTAATTAAAACAAGAGGACTAAAAATTTGTGCAATTAAAGGTGCTATTTTATTGGCGATTAGGGGGAAATTTCGAATAATAAAAGAAGCCACCACTGGTGCCAAAACAAAACCTAATAAAAAGATGTGGTCATTTAAATATTGTCCAATTTTTATGTCGATAGCATTAAAAAGTCCAATAGTTATAACAGTTAACGCGCCACCGGCAATTAATATAAGTCCGCTCATAATCGCTAAATCGCCATTGTATCGGATAAAACGAATGCTGTACATTTTATCTTTCCAATTAAAATCGTTAAAAACAAGTCCATATAAAAACCAGATCATTATGGGTAAGTGGATATAAGCCAGATCGATGGAGTTACTTTCTTTGTTAGACGGAAGCAGATTAATGTAGATAAAAGAAACTACAAATATTGAAAGTGTAAGCAGTAGTTGTTTGCCATTTGTTTTTGCTTTTGTGATGATGGAATAAACGGTTAATCCTAAAAATAAGATGAGTGCTGTATTTTTTTCAAAGAATAAGAATTCGTCTGAATTAAGTCCGAAAATTTGCGGAATCTGAATCAAAAATCCACTTAACAAACAAACCAGTACTAAATGGAATATATCTTTTTTAGTTGCAGAGTAGCTGCCACTGCCGGGTTGATAATCGAAACGTGCTTTCCAAAATGCAGCAGCTTTATTCGATGAAATTTCAGGATAAATTTGGAAGAATGCTTTTTTAAAGACCTTTTTTTCGTTTTGATAAAGGCATTCAAGTTCCTTTGGATTTTCGATGTTGTTTTTTATTTCATTTTTCATAACAAATAGACTTTTTTGTTTTTCATGCAAAGAACTTTGAAAAACAAAGTAGATAGATAAAAAAATTATTTATGTTGATTAATTAAATTCTCTAAAGCCTGTAAATGTAATTCGAATTCTTTTCTACCCGAAGTTGTTATTTTGTACGATGTATTTGGTTTTCGGCCGATAAAAGATTTATTAACAGCAACATATTCAACCTTTTCCAACGCCTTTAAATGGCTGGCCAGGTTGCCATCGGTAAGTTCGAGTAATTCTTTTAATTCGTTAAAAGTTAATTTCGTGTTTACCATCAATCCTGCCATTATGCCCAGCCTGACTTTGTTTTCGAATGCCTTATTTAAATGTAGTATTGGGTTTTTCATACTCATTAAAGTAAAGAATTTTCAACGGTATTCGATGGAACTCGCATAGTTTTACTGTTTTTGTATTGAATAAAATATTTTTTCTGCTCGTTTCACTTGGCTGAATTTTTGCTTTCATTCTTCAAAAAGATAAAACCGTAAACCATGTGTATTACGCCAAAACCAAAAGCCCATAAAAACAATCCATACTGGGGAAATACTGCAGCAATTAGTCCAAGCAAAATTTCGACAATTCCTAATCCTAAAATTTCGGGCCG
>JBNKOT010000421.1:0-2576 GCA_050294855.1 Draconibacterium sp.
ATATTGGCGTAGCGACGATAAGGTTCATCATGTGCCAAAGCGGCCATTAAGCGAACTTATTATAAAACAGGAATAAAAAAAGGATGGCAATTGCCATCCTTTTTTAGTTCTACAACTATCCCCTTATAAATAGTGCCTTGATTATTTCTGTTGCCATTTTTGGATTTTCTTTCAACCTGCGGGTTGAATAGCCAAACCAATGTTTTCCGTATGGAACGTAAACACGCATTAAATGTCCGTTGTCGACAATCGATTTTCTTAAATCGGGAGTAACGCCATACAGCATTTGAAACTCGTACATGTTTTTCGGAACCTTATATTTTTCAATTAATTTGTACGCCTTTTCCACTAGAAATTTATCGTGTGTTGCAATACCCACATACATTTTATTTTTAAACATATACTCTAAATCGATTAAGAAGTTTTGCTGCACCAACTTAAATTCTTTGAAAGCAATTTTTTCGGGTTCAACATAAATGCCTTTGCACAGCCGAAAATTAATTGGATTTTCTTTTGTGTTTAAGTCGTTTAAAGCTTCGAGGTCGCTTAAAGTGCGTCGTAAATAAGCCTGAACCACCAAACCAACATTTGCCGGAAATTCGAGTTTTAAGCGTCTGAAAATTTCAATTTCCGTGTCGACACACTGCGAATCTTCCATGTCGATACGAATAAAAGATTTCTTTTTTGCAGCAAATGCAACAATTTCACGAATATTATTGTAACAAACTTCTTTGTCGATGAGTAAGCCAAACATGGTTGGTTTCAGCGAAAAATTGCCTTTTATTTTTTCAGCAGTAAAACGTTTAATGATTTCGAAGTACTGATTTTTATTTTCTTCTGCTTCATCCATGGTTTCAATAAACTCACCCAAAAGATCAATCGTGATTTCAATGCCATTTTCGTTCAATAATTTTGACGCTAAAATCCCTTGTTCAATTGTTTCGCCTGCAATGTATCTTTTCGAAAAAACCCAAACCAATCTTTTTGGCATGTGCGGCAGAATGTTTGCAATTAGTTTGTTCAACATTTTTATTTTTAAATGAGAAAATTCGACAACGTAAAAATAAGTACGGCGCAAGCTTCTTTTCAATGATGTTTATCAGCCAATTGGTATGATTAATTGCAGGTTTTTTTTGAAAGTTGTTGATATATAATAAGATGAAAAAATTGTTAAATTGAGATTCGCTTTTAAACTAAAAAATTATCTTTGTCGGACTTTAAATAGAAATTAAAATCGAGTTAGAATGAAAGGATCTTCGTTAATTGTAAGTATTGTACTTTTTGTAGCAGTGGCAGTTTTATATGTTTTACACTTCACAGGTGGAAGCAATGAGAATCTTGATACATCGGCCGACAACAAAGCAGTGGTAAACAGAGGTGGATTAAAACTGGCTTATGTAAAGGCCGATTCTGTGCTTTTAAATTTTGATCAATCGCAGGATTTGCTCGATGAGTTTACTAAAAAACAGGAAGCTTATACCACAGAATACGGAACAAAGCGTCAGGCTTTCGAAAAAGATGCTGCTGCATTTCAGGAAAAATTGCAACGCGGTGGATTTTTGAGCGAGCAACGCGCCGTTCAGGAAAGAGACCGTTTGGTTGGAATGGAGCAGGAAGTTTTAAAAATGGACGAGGAATTATCAGCTAAACTGGGTGAATTGCAAAATGCAAACAACAAAATCCTGCTCGACAAACTGATGGATTACTTAAAAGAAATTAATGCTGATAAAAAATACGATTACATTTTTAATGCTTCGAATATATTAATCGGCGACGAGGCTGATAATTTAACAGCCGATGTTTTAAAAGCATTAAACGAAAGATACGCTGCTGAAGCAAAATAGAGTAGTTAAAAAAAATATTTTAGAAATCCGGAGTTACTTCCGGATTTTTTTTTGCTTTTAATTGTAGATTTGTGTTCGAATGTTTGCAGATAAATATTTACAAAAACAAAAGCGGACAAATTTAACCAACCGGATTCCTGAAAAAGGAGTTGGTTTGATTGTGGTGATTCCGTGTTTCCGCGAACCTGAAATTTTGCAAACCCTGCAGTCTTTGAATCGTTGCGAATTACCTCAGCAAAAAGTTGAAGTTCTCGTTGTTATCAATCATTCTGAAATAGAAGACGAGGCAATTAAAACCTACAATCAAAAAACAAAAGCAGAAATACTTTCGTGGATCTCAAAAAATAAAAACGAAAAATTAAGTTTTCTGGTTGCAGGCCCGGTGGAGTTGCAAAAAAAATGGGCGGGCGCTGGTTTGGCCCGAAAAAGTGGAATGGACGAAGCGATCCGGTATTTTAATCTGCTGGACAAAACAGACGGAATTATTGTTTCGCTCGATGCCGATACTTTGGTCGAAAAAAATTACTTGGTCGAAATCGAAAAATATTTTAGTCAACATCCAAAACAGATTGGTGCAACCATTTCATTCGAACATCAGAAAACAGGTTTAGATCCAAAACAATTGGAAGGCATCGTTCTGTACGAAAAATACCTCGGATATTATAAAAATGCGCTAGACTACACCGGGTATCCGTTTTCGATGTTTACCATTGGTTCGGCATTTGCCGTAAC
>JBNKOT010000422.1:0-5272 GCA_050294855.1 Draconibacterium sp.
ACCCGGTTTTTACTGCCTGCCGCCAGTACAATCAAACGGTCGAGCACCTTTTTCGATTCTTCGGTGGTTTTTTCGTTTAGCAATCCTTTTATAAAATGAATGTAAGTTCCAAACCCGTATTTGTACGAAATCCAGCGCATAATATCAAAAGCCGAACGTCGTTTAAAAGTGTCGTGCGAAATACAAACACCAAAAGGCCGCCAGCTGTTTTCTTTTTCGCTGTCGGCGCGTTGAAGCATAATTTGTAAGGTTCTGCTCAGCTGAAAAACAACACCTTTGAACAGTTTATTTAATCCCTGATTTTCCTCGTTATTGGTCATTATTATGTAATAAATTATGCCCATTATCACCACCGAAATGGCGGCATAAGGAGCATTCATTTTAAACATCAGCCAAATCGAGAAAAGAGCACCTATCAACGAAATGTACCAGTTGGAACGGAAAGTTGGCCGGTAAGCCGGATCGGCAGCAAAATGTTCCAAAAACGAGATCAGACAAATGGCGCCGTAAGTCACCATAAAAAACATCGAAATAATTTGTGCCACAAAATTTACGTCGCCAATAATAACAAAAACAAAAGCAATAATAATTGTCACCAATGAACCGTTTACGGGCTCGTTGTCTTTTTTCTTTCCTTTAGCAAACCAGCGATTGATCGTTTTTTGTGGGAAAATATCGTCGAAACCAATGGCCTGCAAAGTACGCGGTGCAACCATAATCGAGCCAAGCGCCGAACTTAAGGAAGCCGCGGCCAACCCGATTGGAATTATCGGCCCCCAAATGGCAATTTTACTCATTATCAACTGGTCGTTAACCATGTCTTCGGGAGTGGCAGAGATAGCAAATTTATAAGCAACAGCTACATAAACAAACATCCCTACAACTGTTGCCCAAAGTGTTCCGCGAGGAATCGATTTTTTAGGATCTTTCAAATCTCCCGACAGTCCCAATCCTGCTGCAAGTCCGGTAAACGCCGGGAATATAATTGTAAAAACATAAAAGAAATTAACATTGTCGAATACCGTTGCATGAAAATTTATTTCGGTGGGTTTTATTGGCGAATCGCCTAAAAAAAACATCGCAATTGAAGTGAGCAAAATAGCAACTACAAAATACAAGGCTTTCATTCCAAAGTTGGCGCCTTTGGATAAAATCAGTATCGAAAGCAGTACCATTGTTGGAATCGAAATCCACCGTCGATCGGGAATAAAAAAGCCGTATTCATTCCCAATCCAGCTGATTACCGGCTCGAACGCTTCTCCAAAAGCGATCACATAAAAAGCTACGCTGATTGCCTGCGACAAATAAAGTGCGATTCCGATGGCGCCTCCAATGTTCAAACCAAACGAACGACTAATAATATAATACGCTCCCCCACCCTGCACCCGCTGATTGGTAGCAATTTCGGCAACAGCAAAAGCAGTTGGAATGGTTACAACATGCCCCAAAACTATAATGCCAATTACGCCCAAAAAACCAACTTGCCCCACTGCCCAGCCAAAACGCAAAAATAAAATTGCACCAAGAATGGTGGAAAGTGCCGTGAGAAAAACCGGCATTGTGCCAAATTTTGCATTGCTATTTACAAGTGATTTTGCCATTTGATGAATCTCTTTACAAACATAAAGTTTAGATTTAAATCTGAATAATCAAATGTTTTCAGGTAAAATGCATTAAATAACACAATCTATCGAAAAATTTCAAATTAATCTCAATAAAAAACAACAGTTGAAAAGTCTTAATTTAAATATGGAAAATTATTAAACAGTTCCATATTAGAATCCTTTGTCAATACATTTGAATTCACCGGTTTGATGAGTAAGTTATCTATAGTAATATATTCTCCTTTTATCACAAGCTGAACAGTATAATCCGCTTTCAAATCTATTTTTTCTGAAACCCGAATCCATCCACTATAAACATCGTGCACCTTCCTGGTATTTAACCGTTTCTCGAATCTTTCGTCCTTATTTCCTTTGGCTATTTTTAAGGTGGCTTTTGGCATATCATATTTCCGGCTGTCCACATACAACCAAAACGACAGTTCATATTTTCCTTCTACAAAATTTCCATTCAACTTTTGGTCTAAAAGTTTTTCTTGTCCTTTTCTTCTATAAAATGCACCTTGTCCACTAAAAACATTCTTAGCATCGCCATCTTCAAAATCCTTAAAAATAATAGATTGCTGATCGACATCTGTAGAAATATTTCCAACCGTATTTAATGAATCTTTGATCTGCCGAACACTATTTTTCCATTCTACATGACTATTATGAAAAATGGAAAGTGGCACTTTCGATAACGTAATATACTTATCTTGCCAAAATATTTCTCCTTTTGATTGCAGCCATTTTTCTTCCGTATTCATCTTCTCTTTTGTACAAACTAAAAGAATTGGTTTTTTATTCATGTCTTTTAAGCGCGATTTTTCGATGGCCGGATTAGCCAACATTTGAATACTACTAAGCGCCTGAGAGTAGGATAACCGCGGAGAGAAACTTTGGATCAAAGGGATTCCGGTGTGGTAGGAGCATTTCATTGCTTCCGAAAATCCATTCATTCCATGCTCAAATAATAATTTATCACCGCAAGTACTTGCAAAGGGTAAAAAGAATATTCCCTGAAATTCATCGGGATTTACTTTTGCCTCCACAAAACGCGAAAGATAATCACTGTTAGTCGATTCGAATTTGTCGTTTTTATTTAATAATCCGCGAATACTTCGTTTTATATTTGTACCAGCATCGATTGACCAATAACCCAATACAAAAATCAGAATGATTGTTGCGGATAATCCCATTCCGTTCCACTTTAAATAGCGATATAAGCGATAGAAAAAATAAGCAGCATAAACTGTAAACACGTAATAAAAAATCCATGTAAATCGACCAAGTGCACGAAATTGTTTAACCGGAGGTACCAATTTCAATAGAAAATCGAAACCATATTTAAACGGGAAACACATAGAAAACAGGAGAATTAAAATTGACGCATAAAAGAAAACCTCAATCTTTTTATTGGGCATAAACAATTTCCAAGTGGCTTTCTTTTTGGAAAACAAATTATAGAATCC
The DNA here is from genome assembly GCA_050294855.1 of Draconibacterium sp. Classification (GTDB taxonomy): domain Bacteria; phylum Bacteroidota; class Bacteroidia; order Bacteroidales; family Prolixibacteraceae; genus Draconibacterium. Next base: position 3,074 of record JBNKOT010000422.1, read on the forward strand.
GGTAATAAAAACAGAAACGGCCAATAATGTTGCAGGCAAACCAACGTACGCTCTTCCCTCCCACTCAAAATCCATATTTATAAAATTTCCAAGAAGTGATTTCAGCGGAGAAATAAAGGGTAAAAACACACTTAAAAAATTGGCGTGATAAACATAAAATCCATATGGATTATTTGGTCGATCGCTGACCCAGTCGGTGGCAGAAACCAAACCCTTAACAATTAACAACGGAATAATTGCGAGACCGAAAAGATACAACCCTGTTTTCCAATATTTGCTCAGGTTTTTACGATTATTCCACATTTCAACAAATAAAACGCCCAACAACATGATAGTAAAAAATGCAGCATAATAAGCACTTGTAAAACCGCCCACTAATCCTGACAATACTAAAAGTGAACTCCACAACCAACGTTTTTCGCCCTCTCGCCAACGTATTAATAAATACCAGTACATGGGTAGAAAAAACATATAAACCATTTCGAAATGCCCATGGATACGATCGAACTGAGGAGAAAGAAATAAAAGTATTATAGCGACAATTGCCGAATACCAGCGCGGCAAAGCATATTTTCTCAAAATTAAAAACAGAAAAGGAACTGCTAAAATCAACGAAATTAGCATCGACAAATTCATAATTGCAACGCCATAATTTGAAACGGGATAAATTTTGGTATCAACAAATTTTAATACTTGCACGTAAAGCGGGTGAGAATTGATGTATTGCAAATGATCTCCGTACGGATAATTTATTCCGTCGTGTTTTATTCCTTTGTCGTATTTTAGGTAATACGAAAAATTGAAATAACTTTTTTGTGCATCACCCGATTTCGAAAATAAAATTGAATTCGGATATTGAAACACCGGTTTTAAGGTAAAAAATAAAACAATAAAGGTTACCAACATCAGAAACAAAACGGTTATCCAGCTCTTTTTCATTTAAGAATATTTTAATCTTTCAATTCAAATTTGTTAAGATACAATAAACAAACTTTTTAGGAATACAAATCTACCGCCATATCATCGATAAATACAGGATGTTTTGACGAATTGTAAAAATAGATATTTATTTTTTTGGCATCTCTGTATTTTTGAGGCAAATAAATTTTATAATCAAAACTCCCCCATTCATTTTCCAGCTTAAAATAATCGGTACAAGAAACAGGATATTTTAATTGTTCGTCTTTTTTATTGGTTATTTCAATCATTAAACGGGTACTGTTTTTTGTATTTTTCTGAAAATATTTACTCGAAATTAATAGCGCAGAAACCAGATCAATATTTTCTTTTTCCAAATCGAGTTGAAATGTTGCGCTGAATTTATCTCCCTTCTTAATTTTTGAAGAAAAAGCGCCCGAAAATGACTTTTCGTTATCCAATGCATTTTCTTTCCAATTTGCACTTTTTTCTTCCATGTTATTAAAAAATGATTGTATATGAACCGAAAGTTTATCGTCATTCATTTCAGTAAAACCAGCTTTAATAAACATGTCTTGGTTTTTTGGATTGATAAAAACGGTGTCGAAACTTGTTTTTACATTTACCAGCCGAGCTTGTCTGCTTAGTTCTTTTTTAAGTTTCTCAGTTTTTCGTCGGGGAGAAGAATACAAAAACACCGTATTCTGTTTTTTAAAAATACGATCGATTGGAGCATCTTTTGTTCTGAAATGTTTGATTGGTTTATGGTCTCCCTCGTACGATAAAACATTGGGATAGTATTTTATATAAACTGCCGAAAAATCATTTTTATCTGCCACATAACTTATTCCATACATCAATCCATCTTCGATCATCGCTCCTGAAACCCAGGTTGGCTCGACAAAAAGAAAATCTTCTGCTGCAATATTATTTTCAATAAATTCAAGTGTTGCAGCTTTATCGTTTAAACGTTCTTTTTTAATCGCTATTTCCGATTTAATTTTAATAATTGTGGGAATAATCAGCATTACAACAAAAAAACATCCGATTAAAAATTTAAGCATTTTATTTGTTTTCCACTTCCCCATAATTAATTCCCAAAGAACAAGAAAAACAATTCCCGATAATCCAAGAACCGGTGCCAAATAATAATTCTTGAAGTTTTTTGAAGCCAAAATAACCACAAATATTGAAGCTAAAATAAAGCCAAAAAGAAACGCAATCTTTTTAAAATTTGCGGTATTTCTTTTTCGATTAAAAAGATAAACAAGAATTACCAGT
>JBNKOT010000423.1:0-12140 GCA_050294855.1 Draconibacterium sp.
TTGGTTTTGTGGCTCGCAATGTGTTTCGTATTGCCCGTGCAATGGGCATGAAAGTGATTGTTTATACACGTTACAGTAAAGCGGCAGCTGCAGCAATCGGGTTAAAAGTAACCAACTCTTTAGAACAATTGTACGAAAAAAGCGATGTGGTTTCTATTCATGTTCCGGCTCGTGGCGAACACATTAAATCGGTTGGCGCCGAAGTTTTAAGTCATTTAAAAGATGGAAGTATTATTGTAAATACCGCCCGAAAAGAGGTGATTAACGAGCCCGATTTAATTCAAACAATGGAAGAAAAACCGGGTATAAAATATATGTCGGATTTAACGCCGGATAACGAAGCGGTATTTATAGAGAAATTTCCGGGACGTTATTTCTTTACACCCAAAAAAGCGGGTGCACAAACTGCTGAAGCAAATTTAAATGCAGGTATTGCTGCAGCCACACAAATTGTAGATTTCTTCGAAAGAGGTGATACTACCTGTATGGTTAATAAATAACTATTTTAACAGAAAATTTGATGGGATGAACTTTGTATGGGAATTAGATTTCAATAACAGATTCTTTTCCTCAATCACTCATTTTCGTAAATACTCAATAAAAAAAAACTATGGCAATAATAAAACCTTTTAAAGGCCTGCGTCCGGCGCAGCAAATTGTTGAAGATCTGGCTTGTTTACCTTACGATGTTATGAATTCGGAGGAAGCGGCTAAAATGGCTGAAGGAAAACCGGTGTCGCTGCTTCGGGTCACCAAAGCCGAAATTGAATGTCCTGAAGTGGATGATATTCATTCCGAAGTGGTTTACAATAAAGCAGTCGAAAATTTTAAAAATTTTCAGGAAAAAGGTTGGTTGAAACAAGACGCTGAAGCCAAATATTATATTTATGCGCAAACCATGAATGGTCGCACACAATACGGAATTGTTGGAGCTGCTGCCTGCGCCGATTACGAAAACGGTATCATTAAAAAACATGAGTTGACTCGTCCTGAAAAAGAAGACGACCGGATGGTTTTAACCCGCTATTTAAATGCAAATATCGAACCCGTATTTTTTGCTTACAAAGCGGTCGCCGAAATCGATGAACTTGTAAAAACAGTGGTTGAAAACAATAAAGCCGATTACGATTTTACAGCTGAAGATGGATTTGGACACCACTTTTGGGCGATCAACAATGCTGAAACAAATCAAAAAATTGAACAGCTTTTTGCTGAAAAAGTGCCGTTTACATATGTTGCCGACGGACATCACAGAACTGCCGCAGCAGCGAGAATTGGTGTCGAAAAAACCGGGCAAAATCCAAATCATACCGGAAACGAAGAATATAACTTTTTTATGGCGGTTCATTTTCCCGATAATCAACTTCAGATTATTGATTATAACCGTACCGTAACAGATTTAAACGGGCTTTCTGATATCGATTTTCTGGCTGAATTATCGAAAGGTTTTGATGTGAAAAATATGGGTGCTGAAATTTATAAACCTACAGGTTTACACGAATTTAGTCTTTATCTTTCCGGGAACTGGTACAAATTAAATGCTAAAAAAGGAACGTTTAACGACAACGATCCTATCGGTGTTTTAGATGTGACCATTTTATCGAAACAAATTTTGGAACCTATTTTAGATATTAAAGATTTGCGGACATCAACACGTATCGATTTTATTGGAGGAATTCGAGGTTTAGGAGAATTGAAAAGTCGGGTTGATTCCAGAAAAATGAAAGCTGCGTTTGCACTTTATCCGGTGTCGATGCAACAACTCATAAACATTGCCGATAGCGGAAATATTATGCCGCCAAAAACAACCTGGTTCGAACCAAAATTACGTTCGGGTTTGGTCATTCATAAATTGGACTAAAAATATTTTCTCGATATCGCGAATTTAAGTTCGCGATTATTTTAAATGCGATTTAGAAATTGCAGCATCCTTAGCCGGAACGGAATATTATTCTGTGCCGGTTAAGGATTTTTTTTGTCTGAAAACGGGATTCCTGATTTTCTTTCATTACAATTTCAAAGCGGTTTCTTTCTTTTTTTTTAACTTCATCAATTTAATATTTAGAACATGGATTTAAACAATATTTCACTGGCAAATCTTTATAAAAGAAAGAAAACCGATCGCGATATTTTTCAGGAGTTAATGCCCACAAAAGTGAAAGAGGTACTCTTAGTTGCTACACTGTATGATTCTTATACAATTGTTCGTGAAGGACAGTTTAGCGATAAAATATTTGGCGAATACCTTCAGTTAAATTTATATGCTGCACCGCGATTTACCAGCGTAAATTCGAAAGAAGATGCTTTAACAATGTTAAAACACAAAGATTTCGATATTATTATTGTTATGGCGGGTGTAGACAAAGAAGCTCCGGTTGAAACTGCCCGCGAAATAAGCAAACTTCGTCCTAAAGTTCCGCTTTTGTTATTGGTGAATAATAATGCCGATTTACGTTTTTTTAAATCGGAAGTAAAGAAATTGGATTTTATTGACAGGATATTTGTGTGGAACGGAAATTCGAATGTATTTCTGGCAATGATTAAATATATCGAAGATAAAAAAAATATTGCCCGCGATACACAAAATGGAAATGTTCGGGTCATTCTTTTGGTTGAAGACAGCATTCAATATTATTCGAGGTATTTGCCCATGTTGTTCACAACTATTATGACACAAACACAGGTTCTTGTTAAGGAGGACGCGAAAGATGAATTGGACAAAATATTAAGAATGCGGGCCCGGCCAAAAGTTATTTTGGTAAGTACTTACGAAGAGGCAGTTAAAATACTAAATAGCTACGAAAAGTATATTCTTTGTGTAATATCCGATGTCAATTTCGAAAGAAATGGTGTTGACGATGAAAATGCCGGAATTGAACTTTTAAAATACGTTCAAAACAAAATGAAATACCCAATTCCGTTGTTGTTACAGTCGCACGATATTGCCAACGCCGAACGGGCAAAAATTGTAAACGCCGATTTTATCAACAAAAACTCGGAAAGTTTATCGATGGATATTTTAAACTTTTTGTACAGAAGGCTGGGATTTGGGAATTTTGTTTTTAAAGGGCAGGATGGGAAACCATTGGGCGAAGCAGAAAATTTACATAAGTTTCGTAAAATGTATAAAGATATCCCTGCTGATGCACTTCTTTATCATGGTCCGAGAAATTCTTTCTCAACCTGGTTAATGGCTCGCGGCGAAATAAATATGGCAGAATTATTACGTCCTGTAAAAAATGAAGATTTTAATTCTGCCGAAGAATTACGAGAGTATTGTATTGACGTTTTTAAAAAAGTAAGTTTCGAAAAGCGAAAAGGAACAATTGTAAATTTCGATCCGGCATTTGTGAATTCAAACCGTTTTATCGTTCGTTTGGCAAAAGGCTCGCTGGGAGGCAAGGGGAGAGGAATTGCATTTATTTGCAACTTTATCGAGAATATTAATTTCAATAAATTAATTCCGAATTTAAACATTCGAATTCCGGCAACTGCGGTATTAGGATCGTACGAATTCGATAAATTTGTTGAAATAAATAACCTTTACGACGATATTTATTCGCTCAACGATTACGAATCGATCCGACAGCATTTTTTAGAATCGGAGTTCGACGAAAAAATGAAAAACCGTTTAATGGAATATTTGGAGGAAATGAATCAACCTTTGGCGGTTCGGTCTTCCGGCTTATTCGAAGATTCGTTGCTGCAGCCCTTCTCCGGTGTTTATGCCACTTATTTAATTCCCAATAATCACCCCGACATTCAAGTGCGTTATGAACAATTGGAAACGGCAATAAAGCTGGTTTATGCAAGTATTTTTACCGATTCGGCCCAAGCTTATTTCGACGCTGTAAATTATAAAATCGAAGAGGAAAAAATGGCGGTGGTAATACAGGAAGTAATTGGTCATAATTACAACGAAAAGTATTATCCGAGTGTTTCTGGAGTTGCCCAGTCGTACAATTATTATCCGATTTCGTACATGGAACCCGAAGATGGTTTTTCTGTTGCAGCCATTGGACTTGGAATGTACGTGGTGGGTGGCGAAAATTCCTTTCGTTTTTGCCCCATGTATCCGCACATCAATCCAACCTCGTTAAAAGACCAGATTCGCGATTCGCAAAAACAATTTTATGCACTCGACCTTTCAAAACCGGAGTTTGATCTGGTTATCGACGGCGAAGATGCTGCCATTAAAAAGTACCGGATAAAAGATGCTGAACAGGACGGAACCCTCGAACATTCCGTTTCTACGTATAATATGGAAAACGATGACCTGATTCCCGGAGTTCAGGAAAACGGTCCGCGGGTTGTCGATTTTGCAAATATCCTGAAATATAATTATTTACCGCTGTCGGAAACCTTGCAGATTTTACTCAAATTATTTAAAGAAGCGATGGGTTCGCCAGTAGAAATTGAGTATGCAATTGATTTAGAAAAAGCTGACAATGGTTATCCAACTTTTTATTTGCTTCAGATAAAACCTTTGATCAGAATTGAAGAGCAAGTGGAAGTTGATATCGCAATGGTTCCCGACGATAAGATTTTTTTGTATGCCGAACAAGGAATGGGCAACGGAAAAATTGAAGATATTCGCGATGTGGTTTATGTCGATCCCGATAAGTTTGATAAAATGAAAACCAAACAAATGGCGCGTGAAATTAGCGAAATGAACAAGCAGTTTGAGGAGGATGGAAAGGAATACATTTTAATTGGCCCCGGCAGGTGGGGATCGCGCGATCCGTATACCGGAATACCAGTGTTGTGGGCACACATTTCGAAAGCGCACATCATTGTTGAAATGGGGTTACCCGGTTTTCCGCTTGATGGATCTTTGGGTTCACATTTTTTTCATAATGTAACCTCAATGAATGTCGGTTATTTTTCGGTGCCGCACAATTCCCGCAACTCGAAACTACAAATGGAAGCATTAAAAAAACAAGCGGTTGTTAAGGAAACCGAATTTATTAAACACGTTAAATTTAATAAACCGCTCACCATATTAATGAATGGCAGAGATCGAAAAGCTTTAATTCACTGTTAAACGATATTCTGTTTTTTTATTATCCGACTTCAAGTTGTTAATTGTTAGAGGCTTATTGTTATTTAGCGAATGTTTAATAAAAGACATAAGTATCCAAAAATGCTTATATTCAGGTATTTATGTTAATTTATTTTCAAGCTATACTCAAATTGGCAGGCAAAAAATTAGCAATTCATTAATAAATTTATCTTTGTCTATTGGAAAGAATTTTCCAAAAAAAGTACAACTGTAAACCTGAGTAAAAAAATAATTGATTTTCATAAATCATAAACATTCATAAATCTAAACAGTAACGACAGTTACATAAAAACTATCAAAGTATGAGTAACATTTTTCTATTAGTTCCATTTGCCTCAATATTGGCATTGGTATTTGCCTGGTTTTTCTTCAAATCGATGATGAAAAATTCGGAAGGTACTGACAGGATGAAAGAAATTGCACAGTACGTTCGCGAGGGTGCAATGGCTTATCTGAAAAGACAGTACAAAGTAGTAGGAATCGTATTTGTAATACTTTTCATTCTGCTTACAATTATGGCTTATTTTGGTGTTCAAAATCCTTTTGTGCCGATTGCATTTTTAACTGGAGGATTCTTCTCTGGCCTTTGTGGTTTCCTGGGAATGAAAACTGCAACATTTGCTTCGGCTCGTACTGCACACGGAGCATCGAAATCGTTAAACAAAGGTTTACAGGTTGCTTTCCGTAGTGGTGCAGTAATGGGTTTAATTGTAGTAGGTTTTGCATTACTCGATATTGCAGCCTGGTATTTACTACTTACCGAAGTAATTTTTACGCCAGAACATATGGCCAGCGGTTTCGAATTTGCTGGATTAACCTTCGTTCATGAAGGAACTACTGATACCCAAAAGTTAATTGAAATTACAACAACCATGCTTACCTTCGGAATGGGAGCTTCTACTCAGGCTCTGTTTGCACGTGTAGGTGGTGGTATTTATACAAAAGCAGCCGATGTGGGTGCTGACCTTGTGGGAAAAGTTGAAGCAGGTATTCCTGAAGATGATCCACGTAACCCTGCAACTATTGCCGATAATGTTGGTGATAACGTAGGTGACGTTGCCGGTATGGGTGCTGACCTTTACGAAAGTTATGCAGGTTCGATTTTAGCTACCGCTGCCTTGGGGGCTGCTCTTCCTGCAATAGCTTTGTCTGATTTAAATATTGATCCTATAAAAGCGGTAACAGCTCCAATGATTGTGGCTGCAATTGGAATTATCCTTTCAATTGTTGGTATTTTTATGGTTCGCACCAAAGAATCAGCAACTCAGAAAAACTTATTAAATGCATTGTTGATCGGAACAGGAGGAAGTTCGCTTCTTATTTTGATTGCCATGGCAGGAATGGCCTATTTTGGTTGGGTAACCTGGGGAGTGTTTGGTGCAGTAGTAATTGGTTTGGCTGCTGGTGTTATTATTGGTCAGGCTACCGAATATTATACATCAGATGAATATAAACCTACTAAAGGGATTGCATCTCAGGCACAACAAGGTCCGGCGACAACCATTATCGATGGTTTGGCTGTTGGTATGTATTCAACCTGGATTCCTGTTGTAACCATCGTTCTTGGAATTATGGGCTCTTTCTGGGCTGCTGGTGGATCAACTCATTTTGCAATGGGGGTTTACGGAATTGGATTTGCCGCAGTAGGAATGCTTTCTACTTTAGGTATTACTTTAGCAACCGATGCATTCGGGCCTATTGCCGATAACGCAGGTGGTAACGCCGAAATGGCTGAACTTCCACCGGAAGTGCGCGAACGTACCGATGCATTGGACATGCTCGGAAATACAACTGCTGCAACCGGTAAAGGTTTTGCAATTGGTTCGGCAGCTTTAACTGCGATGGCACTTATTTCGGCTTATATGGAAGAAGTAAGATTGTGGTTTGGTAAAATTGCCAAAGGTGGCGAAGGATTTGTAACCAAGGGAGAATATATATTTTATAATGATATTGCCCCAGCCGCTCAGGAAGGCTTTAAATTGGTGAAGATATCAACAGCTTCAGTGAAAGATTTAGCTGCATCATACGATATTACGCTTTTTAATCCACTTTTCTTAGGAGGTCTTTTCCTTGGATCGATGATGGCATTTGTGTTTAGTGCAATGACTATGAAAGCTGTGGGACGTGCTGCAGGTGCGATGGTTGACGAAGTACGTCGCCAGTTCCGCGAAATTAAAGGAATTTTAGAGGGTACTGCTGTTCCTGAATATGCAAAATGTGTTGAGATCTCGACAAAAGGTGCACAAAAAGAAATGTTACTTCCTTCTTTGGTAGCCATTTTTGTTCCTGTTGTTGTTGGTGCTTCAATGGGGGTTGCTGGTGTAATTGGTTTGTTGGCTGGTGGATTAACTTCAGGTTTTACCTTGGCTGTATTTATGAATAACGCTGGTGGTGCCTGGGATAACGCTAAAAAATTCATCGAAAAAGGAAACTTTGGTGGAAAGGGTAGTGAAGCTCACCACGCTGGTGTTGTTGGCGATACTGTTGGTGATCCTTTCAAAGATACTTCTGGTCCTTCATTAAATATTCTGATTAAACTTATGACAATGGTTTCGGTAGTGATGGCCGGTTTAACTGTAACTTTGAGTTTATTGTAAAAAATATTTCAAACTGAAAAAGAAAAACCATCTGTCGTAAGGCAGGTGGTTTTTTTTTGATATGAAAGTGGTATGAAATTGCAACAAAAAGTGAACTATCAGTTCAGGCGACAATAGAGGCCATAAGTTCGATTAATCAAGCAAGACCGAAATTGAGGATGTCAGTATTAAAACCCAACTTTCGATTAAAAAATTTATCTCTGATCGATAAAATTTATTTGATTCTTGAACAAAACATTTCTATTTTTAGTTACTCTAATAAACAACAATAAAAATCAATTAAAAAAATCAATATTATGGCAGATTTATCAACAAGCTATATGGGGATAAAATTAAAAAACCCATTAATTCTCGGTGCAAGCAATTTAGTATCCAAACCCGATACCATCAAACAAATCGAAGATGCGGGTATTGGCGCGATCGTTTATCGTTCGCTTTTCGAAGAACAAATTCAACTCGAAAATCTTCAGATGGATGAAGAACTTTCTGAATACGAAAACCGAAATGCAGAGATGACAAATCTGTTCCCAGGTTTGGAACATGCCGGACCAAAAGAACATTTATACAATGTTGAAAAACTGGTGAAGAGCGTAAACGTTCCGGTTTTTGCAAGTTTAAATGCCATTTACGAACCTTCGTGGGTGGAGTATGCAAAAGAACTCGAAAAAACAGGAGTAGCAGGATTGGAAATAAACTTATACGCTGTACCGGGTTATTTCGAACTTTCCAGCGAATCGATCGAGGAAAAGCAGGTGCAAATTGTTAAAGCCGTTAAAAAGGCAGTGAGTATTCCGGTGAGTGTAAAAATCAGTATGTTTTATACCAACCCTTTAAACTTTATTAAAAAGATTGATGAAGCGGGTGCCGATGCATATGTTTTATTTAACCGTTTTTTCCAGCCCGAAGTGGATATCGAAAAAGAAGAATATTATTATCCGTGGGAATTAAGTAACCCAAAAGACCATATGGTAAGTTTGCGTTACGCAGGATTATTATACGGAAATCTGGACGGAAGCATTTGCACAAGCCGTGGTATTTACGATGCCAACGATGTAATTAAAATGATTCTGGCCGGTGCCGATGCAGTGCAAATGGTTAGTACCATTTACCGGAATCAACCTGCTGTTGTTGCCGACATTCTGATTGAATTAAACAAATGGATGGACGACAAAGGTTACAAATCTTTGAGCGATTTCAGAGGTAAGCTTTCGCGTAAAAACCTGAAAGATCCGTTTGCATACCAGCGTGCACAATACGTCGATATTTTAACGAAATCGGATGCAATTTTCAAAAAGTATCCGATGGTATAAATAGTACATAGTTGTAAGTGATTAGTACTTAGCGGGGATGCCATCATTCTTTAAAACCTAAAGAAAAATGGCATCCATCGCTAAAAAAGCAGGAGCCATAAGGTTCCTGTTTTTTTATGATTTTTATCGGTAAAAAAGATTTAAAATCAGATGTTTATTTTAATTTAGTAAGGTGTTGTGATCCTAAAAACCAATGTCAAACTATATTCAAAATAAACGCTATTTTTTTGTCCTTTTCCTTGTTGTATTAGGTACTCTGTTTTTGTTGCACAAAAAAGCTTGTGCACAAAAAGTAACCAAAGAATATACCAATAAACATTACACCATTCACGATGGTTTGGCTCAAATGCAGGTGATGTCGATATACAAAGACGGCAAAGGTTATTTGTGGTGCAATACAAAAAGTGGAATCAGCCGGTTCGATGGGCAGAATTTTAAAAATTTCCCCAAAGGTTTTTTTGGATCGAATGGTACAGATATTTTAACTTTTGGCGAAGATTCGAGCCAAAATATTATCGTTTTTAGTTCAACCAAACTCACAAAGATTATCGGCGATTCTGTTCAACATTTCAATTATCCTGAAAATAGTTTTAATTCTTCTTCAAATGACAATTCGCGTTTAAAAAATATTTGTGAAATCAATGTCGTCAACCAAAATAAACATGTGGAGACTGCCATTCTGAATTACGAAAATCCCGACTCGATGTATGTAATCAACATCAATCAGAATTTTGGGCATATTTTTTATTTCGACGAAAAAGATGAAAACATCATCTGGCAAACCAACGGCGATTCAATTTATATTGTCGATTTTAACAAGCATCAAATCGTCAACTCTTTTGCCAATCCTGAGAAAATTAATTCGATTGTGTACAGCGCCGGTAAAATTTTCGGTGTTTCGGCAAGTTCGGCGCTTTATTCTTTTAAGCGGAATAAATTTGAGTTGATTTTTAGAACCGGTTTTAACAACAATTATTTTCATGTTATTCCAACGCCTGACAACGACGCTTTTATCATAAAAACAAGTACGAATTTGTACATCTATAAGAATAAGCTGGAGTTGATAAAAGAAAACCTGACTTTTATTCGCGACATGGTTTTCGACGATGAGGAGAATTTGTGGGTAGCTACCGAAGAAGGATTGTACAACTTTTTTCAGCTTAATTTTGTGAACTATTCTTTTGGAAGGGGGAATAAAGACTGGGTTTGGTCGGTTATCGAAGACAATGACAAAAATATGTGGTTTGCTTCGTATCAGAATGGTTTGTGGAAATGGGATGGAAATAAAATTACCGACTACACCAAAAAAATCAACTCGGAATTTGGCGATCTGATAAAAAATAAACCCGGGCAGCCTTTTTTTCGGTATTATATGGGGGCCAGCAAAAGCAGTTCTGCGCTTTATTTTCCAACCGAATGTAATGTTTTAAAGTACAATGGAATCTCGTTTTCTCCGGTTCAGGGGTTGACTGATGCGCCCTTTCAGATTACAAAAACATATTCCGACGGAACTCTTTTATGCGGCGGATATGCCGGTTTGTACGAAATAAAACAAAATGGGGAAATTAGAAAATGGGAAAGGGAAAGTTTGAAAATTTCGAGCGTTTTAAATGTTGAAAGAGATAAAAATAAAAATTTGGTTGCTGTTGGAAAAGGAGGGGTGGCTGTTATAAAAAAAGATACGATTCTGAATTTTGCTACACGAAATTGTCTGCAAGGTTATTGCCTCACAAACGACCATAAAAATAATTTCTGGATTGGTGGAATCGAAAACATTAATCTGTTACAAGACGATTCGATAAGACTTGTTACTCAAAAAAAGGAAGAAGCTTTCTATTCGATTTTATTTGTTAAACCACATCATTTATTATTAGGTGGAATAAAAGGATTGTACCTGGTAAATCTGAACGATTATTACAAAACCGGAAATTTCGAAATGGTTTTGTTTACTCAGAACAGTGGGTTTACAGGAATTGAATGTGGGCAAAATGGTTTTTTTACCGATTCTGAAGGAATGGTTTGGATACCAACCAGCGATTTGGTGACCCGGTTCGATCCTCAAAAATTGATTGAAAAGAAAATAGATCCTCCAAAAATATTTTTAAAAACCGAGGTTTCAAGCGATAACATTAGTTGGAGTAACATAGATTTGAAACGAACTAATTTGCTGAAATACATTTCTCGTAATATTCGTTTTCGAATCGATGCGGTGTCGTTTGCAAACATCGGAAATCTTCGCTATTACTACCAGTTAGAAGGATTGCAAAACGATTGGTCTGAAGCCGTGGAAACAAACAAGATTTCGTTTTACAATTTAACACCAGGAGAATACCGGTTTCTGGTAAAAGCAGATTCCGGAATTAGTAATGCCATGTCGGAAATAGTTGCTGTCGATTTTGAAATTGAAAAACCATTTTGGATGAAATGGTGGTTTGTTGTTTTGTTGGTAATTATTTTTGTTTTTACGGTGGTGCTAATTATACATTATTTCAGGAAAAAAGAACAGAAAAAAAGTTTGATCAAACAACGAATGATTCATTTGCGAAGTGAAGCTTTATCGGCACAACTCGATCCGCATTTTGTAATGAACTGTTTAAATAACATTAGCGGCCTGGTAAACGCAGGTTATAAAAAACAGGCCAACGATTATATTGTCAAATTTTCGCAGCTTTTAAGGGTGATTTTACAAAGTGTAAAAAAGGATACAATTAGTTTGAACGAAGAACTGGAAATGATTAAAAAATATATGGAACTGGAGCAGTTCCGATGCGATAATTGTTTTGATTACAACATTGTTCTGCCCAAAAAATATTCGACCGAAAACATTCTGGTTCCGCCAATGATTTTACAACCGCTGATCGAAAATTCGATAAAACACGGGTTTAACGGAATGAAATCGGGAAGTGCCAAAATCGAGATCAAAATTATTATCCTTCAACAAACTTTGATGATTTCGATTACCGATAATGGAAATGGGATCCAGAAACTGATATCTTCGGGAACCGGGCTGGGAACAAAAATTACACGCGAGCGCATTCAATTGCTACAACAAAAAAACAATATACAATTTAATATCAGGAATCTGAAACAAGGAGTTGAAGTGTATTTTGAGTTGCCGCTGGTGTTAAAAAATCAGCGCAAAGAACCTGCCGGAAAGAGAAAATAATACTT
>JBNKOT010000424.1:0-1557 GCA_050294855.1 Draconibacterium sp.
TTTCTTACACCTTTATTCAAAGTAATTTGGTGTGCATCTTGTACATTTTTGGTGGTATTTTATTGGGAGTCCATCTCTCTCACGGATTTTGGTCGTCTTTCCAAACTTTGGGTTTGAACAACAAACACTGGTTAAAACGATGGCAGGTAATAGGAAAAATCTACGCAATAGTTGTTGCGCTTGGTTTTGCCATTATTCCAATTTATTTCATGTTGGGCTTGAATAACTAAAAAAAGGAAAGGATTATGAGCATTTTAGAATCAAAAATACCTGCCGGCGAATTGGCTGAAAAGTGGAACAACCACAAAGCTGCAATAAAAGTGGTTAGTCCGGCAAACAAACGTAAATTAGAAATTATTGTGGTTGGTACCGGATTAGGCGGTGCTTCTGCAGCTGCCTCACTGGCCGAATTAGGTTATAAGGTAAAAGCATTCTGTTATCAGGACAGTCCACGCCGTGCGCATTCAATTGCAGCGCAGGGTGGTATTAATGCAGCAAAAAACTATCAGAACGACAACGACTCGGTATTCCGTTTATTTTACGACACAATCAAAGGTGGAGACTACCGTTCGCGCGAAGCCAACGTTTATCGTTTGGCAGAAGTTTCACCAAATATTATCGACCAGTGTGTGGCCCAGGGTGTTCCATTTGGTCGCGAATACGGAGGTTTATTGGGCAACCGTTCGTTTGGCGGTGTGTTGGTAAGCCGTACTTTTTACGCCCGTGGGCAAACCGGTCAGCAATTGCTGATTGGTGCCTACCAGGCTTTAAATCGTCAGATTTCGAAAGGAAACGTTGAAATTTATAACCGCACCGAAATGTTGGATGTGGTTAAAATCGACGGAAAAGCACGTGGAATTATCGCCCGCGATTTAGTAAGCGGCGAAATTAAAAGATATGGTGCACATGCTGTTGTTGTTGCCACCGGTGGTTACGGAAATGTATTTTTCCTTTCGACCAACGCAATGGGAAGTAATGGTTCGGCAGCCTGGCAATGTTACAAACAAGGTGCTTTTATGTCGAACCCTTGTTTTGTACAAATTCACCCAACTTGTATTCCTGTTCATGGCGACCAGCAATCGAAACTGACATTGATGTCGGAATCGCTGCGTAACGATGGCCGTGTATGGACTCCGAAGAAAAAAGAGGATGCCATAAAATTACAAAAAGGCGAAATTGGCGCTAATGACATTCCTGACGAAGACCGCGATTTTTATCTGGAAAGAAGATATCCATCTTATGGAAACCTTGTTCCGCGAGATGTTGCCTCTCGTGCAGCAAAAGAACGTTGCGACGAAGGTTACGGTGTAAACGGAGAAGGAAAAGCAGTTTTTCTCGATTTTAAATATTCAATCGAACGTTTAGGAAAAGATGTAATTGAAGCACGTTATGGAAACTTATTCCAGATGTACGAAAAAATTACCGACGTCGATCCATACAAAGAGCCGATGATGATTTACCCGGCCATTCACTATTCGATGGGTGGAACCTGGGTTGATTATAACTTAATGACAACAGTTCCCGGTTTATATTCGATTGGCGAAGCCAATTTCTCAG
>JBNKOT010000425.1:0-4680 GCA_050294855.1 Draconibacterium sp.
GGTGGATTAATATATTTGACCGGATACGAAATGCTGGTCGAATAATCTTTACTTAATGCATTTAAGAACCACAAGGAAGTGGCAATGAATAAACAGACCGCAAAAACTACTACGCGCTTGTCGTCTTTTAGTTTTTCGATTTTGAAATAGCCCGATATTTTTGACAGCTTTTCTTTCATAATTAATGTTAAGATGCAAAATTAAAGTTTTAAGCCAATTACAAGCCAAACTGTGAATTAATTTTATGATCTTGATTTTAACATGGTTTTATGAATTTCTGATACTTCATAGCTTTTTGTTTCGTAAAGATAAATTATTCGGGAATGCGAAATGAATATCAACCATTCATCAAAGTCAAATTTTCGAATACATGAAATTTCTTGTGTATTTTATGCTGACTTCCAACTTCAACCCATTTAATTGGCATTACTTCATATTTAATCTAAACTTTCATGTTTCATGGTTTGTTCAGGTACTTCGATTTTTAAGGCTGAAACGTTATGCCCGGTGTAAGTGGCATATAATTGGTCGAATCGATCACAATTGTGTTTCCTTCCGAAACATCGCGGGCGGAAAAAAATCCCAATACTTTTTTTGGATTGTCAGTGCTCAGGTTACCGGGCAAATTTGCAGGTGGTACACTAAACGGACTTCCCGAAAAAGCCTGATTCATCATTCCGAAGTAAAAATCATAGGTGCTTCTCGATATCGAAAGTTGTTCAACATAAACCGTATCGCCCATGTTAAATTTAGGTTGTTCAGTATCGTCTTCCGTATTATAAAAGTCGGTAAATATTTCGAAATCGGACACATAATTTCCTTCCACCAATTCGTCGCTTACAAAGGTCAGATATTCGCTTTGGTACATTAAATTTCCGTTTATAAATATATCCCATTTGTAATAGTGGCCGGGCCCCGGAGTTTCCTGTGCATTAATAAATACGGCCAAAAAATTGTAATCACCACGAGCCGATAAATTAATTTTTACCGAATCGAGCGGTTCTACTTTTTGCAAATAATCCTGCCCTTCAATTGTTACTCCGTCGTCGGTGGTAATTTTTATTCGATACGTTCTTCCCGGAACTGCATTATAAGCAGTGTTTTCGGGAAGTTTATAAATTCCTGAATTTCCATCTTCAACAAGAAAAACCGTATTAGGAGTATTTTGGTTATCCGAAATTTCAATAAGCGCATTGTGTATTGCAGGATTTTGTTCGGCCGCTGTAACCGGCAACGATTTTACTAATTTCACCCAAATGTTATCGTTTGCTTTGCTTGTAAGATAAGCTTCCACAGAAATTAAATCGATATTTTCGTCGTTTAATTCAATCTCCACCACATCTTCGCACGATATAAAAATGGTAGCAATAAGCAGAAACAAGAGTGCAGTTTTATATAATTTAAAATTTTTCATGTTTGTTAAAATTTGAAGTTATAAGTGATTGACGGTATTTGTGCACCAATAATCGAAATCTGAATAAACTCGGTTTGGTTTGCATTTTCGGCATTCGGACGTGGAGAAATGGAATAGGCATTTCTTCTTCCGTAAACATTGTAAACCGAGAAATTTATGGATTGTTTGAATCGCCGGTTTTTATTTTTCTTAAACTCATATGTTGCCGAAATGTCGAGCCGGTGATATTCGGGAATCCGGTTGCTGTTTCGAGATGAATATTCGTAAATCTGGTTTCCCTGAATGTTATATTTGGCCACCGGATAAGAGATGGGATTTCCGGTGGCAAAAACAAAATTGGCTGCAAAATTCCATCGCTTATTTAACTGATAGCTCGAAACTATGGCAATGTCGTGGGTTCTGTCGTACGACGAAGGGTAGGGGTTTCCATTGTTAATTCCATCGATTTCGCGAGTGGTTTTTGCCCAGGTGTAAGCCACCCAACCGGTTAATTTTCCCTGCGATTTTTTTACTAAAAGTTCAAGTCCCTTTGAGTTTCCTTTGCCATGTAACAATTCTGTTTCAATCGAATTGTTTAAAAACAGTTCTGCTCCTTCGCGATAATCCAGAACATTTTGCATCTTTTTATAATACACTTCCAACGAAGTTTCCCACATGTTTCGATCAAAATTCCGGAAATATCCAAAAGCAATCTGGTCGACCAGCAGCGGTTTGATGTACGTGCTGGTGGGTAGCCAGATATCCATTGGCGATGGCGAATACGTATTCGAAATTAGATGGAGGTTTTGCACCATTCGGTTATACGAAGATTTTACCGAACTCGATTTGTCGAGCGAAAATTTCATGCCAATTCTTGGTTCGAAATGAATAACCGGATCCCCGATTTTTTTCATATTCCCGTATTTTTTTACTTCTATAATTTCCTCTTTTTTTAAGTTGTTGGGATTCTGGTAAATTCGAACTTCTCCTTCTCCAATTTGCTGAAAATGGCTCAGCCTCACTCCGTACTGAAGCGAAAAACGTTCTGAAATTATTTGTTCGTTGGAGATGTAAACTGCATTTTCGAAAGCATTATATTGTGTCAGTTCCATGTCGGAAAACATCGAGTTTTCTCCTTTTGTTGTTACTTTGCCCGGTCGGAAACGGTGCAAAATTACATTGGCCCCAAATTTTATAGTGTTATTTGGATTTGGGAAATAAGTAAAATCGACTTTCCCATTGTAATCACGAATTCGTGATGACCAATCGAAATTGTCGGCATTTTCGCCCGGAACACCCAGATTGTAATCGTAGTTGGAGTATATGGTCGATATATTCATAAAAATTTTGTCTCCAAAAATATGATTCCAGCGAGCCGTAGCAGTTGCGTTACCCCATTTCATATAAATCGATTCTCCCAGCTCAAACATATCATCGCCCATGTATCCCGAAATATAGATTCGGTTTTTATCGTTAATGATTAAATTGCTTTTACCATTTAAATCGTAGAAATAAAGTTTGTTGTCTTGCAAAGCATTAATTCCGAGCGCCTTTCCCAATACATCATAATACGTTCTCCTTCCGGCAACAATAAAACTCCATTTGTCTTTAATAATTGGCCCTTCAATTGTTAAGCGACTCGAAAGATTTCCGATTCCGCCGTCGAATCCCAGTCGTTGCGAATTTCCATCTTTTTGTTTGATGTCGATTACCGACGAACCTTTTCCTCCGTATTGTGCCGGAATTCCACTTTTATAAACTTTTATATCTTTGATTGCATTGGAATTGAAGACCGAGAAAAATCCCATTAAATGAGACGCGTTGTAAACCGGCGCTTCGTCGAGCAACATCAGGTTTTCGTCGGGTCCACCACCACGTACATATAATCCGGAACTGGCTTCTCCGCCACTTTGTATCCCCGGCAGTAGTTGGATGGTTTTTATGATATCGACTTCGCCCATAAACGCCGGAAGTTTTTTGATGGTTTTTACTGGCAGTTTTGTCATTCCCATTTCTATGCGATCGATATTAGCGTCGGCCGCTTCGCCTTTTACAGTAATTTCGCCAATTTCTTCGACACTTTCGCTGATCGACAACGAGATGGTTTTACTCTCATTGGCTTTAATTCGTTCCAGTAATGTTTCGTAACCGATAAACGAAATTTGCAGTGTGTAATTTCCTGGTGGAATTGTAAGCGAATAAAATCCGTAAGCATTTGTTGCCGTTCCTTGTTTTAGTTCCTGCACAAAAATTGTTGCTCCAATTAATGCTTCCCCGCTATTCTCGTCGGTAAGGTAACCGCTTAGTGTAATTTTTTGAGCTGCAACCGATGTTGTAACAACAAGGTACAACATCAATAATTTAATTTTGATGTTCATTCTGGTGGCTTTGTTTTCTGTTTTCTATTCTGTTTTCTAATCCTGATAAAAATAAGATGCATTTTGTCCGAAGGTCAACTTAAACCGATTAACCCTTCGAAATAATCGGTGAACGCTAAAAATTCAAATCAGATTTCCAATATTCAGCATTATTGACAAGCGGAAGAAGAAAAAGTTGCAAACAGTAATTTTTTTGTGGCGATCGATAAAATCAAGGACGATTTCGGTTCTCTTAAAACAAAAAAGCCGTAAATAATTATTTACAGCTTTTTTGAGTTTTTTGTTAGTGATCCTACCGGGATTCGAACCCAGATCATAAGAACCGGAATCTTACATTCTATCCATTGAACTATAGGACCATTGTATTTGCTGCAAAAATAGTAAAATTCTTTATACCTCAACCAACATTTCTGCAAGATGAATTTACCAACCCAATGTTAATAAAATGATGAACTGAAATGATGATAATTTTATTAAATATTTACATTTGCAGATTATCTACTGTTAATAATTATGGAGAACTGGGTTATTGAATTAAATACGTGGTACAGCAATTATTGCGATTCTTTTAAAGGTCTGACGATCGATCAGAAAAAGAATTTTGAAATTAAAAAAGATCATTCGTTTCGGGTGGCCGAATTTTGTTTTCAGTTGGCCGATAATATGGAATTCAACTCGGAAGAACTCAAACTTGCTTATATTATTGGTTTGTTTCATGATATCGGTCGATTTAAACAATTGGTTGAGTTTAATACGTTTAACGATGCAAAATCGGTCGATCATGCCGAGTATTCAGTGCAGGTTTTAAAAGAAGAAGCCGTATTCGAACAATTTAATATTGATCAGGAAGAGCTGGTTACCAACGCTATCTTATTTCATAATAAACTGATCTTGCCCAAGAAATTGTCT
>JBNKOT010000426.1:0-6364 GCA_050294855.1 Draconibacterium sp.
TCGTCGCGGTCGACCGAGGTAATTACACAGTGTTTTACCCCCATAATTTTTACCGACTCGGCCAATTTTTCGGGTTCCTTTAAATCGGGAGCCAGTGGTTTGCCACTTTTTACCGCGCAGAATTTACAACGGCGGGTACAAATGTCGCCTAAAATCATAAAAGTTGCCGTTCCACGGTTCCAGCATTCACCAATATTCGGGCAATTTCCACTTGTACAGATGGTATGTAATCCGTGTTTGTCAACCAGATTTTTAACTTTTGAATAGCTCTCCCCTTTGGGCATTTTCATTTTCATCCATTTCGGAAGTCGCTGCCTGTCTTTCAACTCGTGTGCCATATCAAAATAAATTTTTGCAAATGTAAAAGATTAAAACCAAAGTAAAATTGATAAACTCCCAAATACCTAAATTGTTCGCACAAATTTTTTCTTGTATTCGATTTCAGTAACAAACCTTAAATATCTTTCGCAAAAAACTATTCTTTGCTTAACTGTGTTATTTTTGTACGAACTGAAAAACGATAAATGAGAATTTTTTTATTCATACTAATTATAGTTTTAAGTTTTGCGAGCGTTTCTGCGCAAAATAAACCCTCCGAAATTCAGACCAAATCGAGTCTGGCCATTCGGTATTACAATGCACACGATTTCGAAAAAGCAATGCCGCTTCTAAAAGAAGTATATCAGTTAACACACAGCGGAACCTACTATCGTTACTATTTAAATTGTTTGGTTGAATTAAAAAGATTTGATGAGGCTGAGCGCGAAGTGGAAAATGAAATCGGGAAACAAAAACCTCCGAAAGCCGATTTTTACATTCATTGGGGATATATTTTAAAAACGCAGGGTAAAACAGAGGAAGCCAAACAAAAATACAAAGAGGCCATCGAAAAAATCCAAAATAACCGCGGGCAGTATTTGGTTGTTGCCAGTAATTTTCTGACCTGGGGCGAATACGATTACGCCAAACAAACTTATTTAAAAGGAAGGGAAACTCTGGAGGGCGAAAATTTTAATTACGAGTTGGCTCGAGCTTACATGTATTTGCGCGACTACAATAATATGATGGAGGAATACCTGAATTTGTTGCGGCAGGATGTAAAACAAATGGCGCGGGTGCAAAGCAGTTTGTCGTCGGCAATGCGTTTAGACATCGACAATGGTTTGCGCAATCAGTTTCGTGCGCAGGTATTAAAACGAATTCAGGCCGAGCCACAGGAAATAGGTTACAATCGTTTACTGATCTGGTTTTTCTTGCAGGAAAAGAAATTTTCGAGTGCACTTCGTCAGTTGGTTGCACTCGATCGCCGAACCGGAGAAGAAATGCCGCAAATTGTTCAACTGGGCCACATGGCTTTAAACAATAAGGAATATGGCGAAGCTAAAAAAGCTTTCGATTATATTATGGGTAAAGGCGAAAACAGCCCGTATTTCAGGCAGGCTTTTGCATTTAATCTACATGTTTCGTACTTACAATACACAGCAGAAACCCCGAAAGATACCGTGTTGGGACAAAATTTGGCAAAGTCTTTTAAGGAAGGTTTCGATTATTTGGGAATTAATATTGCCACTTTAAACCTTGTGGTAGAAAATGCTCATTTGCTGGCTTTTTATTTAAATGAAAGCGAAGCCGGAATAGAGATCTTAAAAAAAGGGCTGGAAATTCCGCGTTTGAAATCCGAAGAAATTGGGCTTTTAAAAACAGAAATGGCCGACATTTATATTTATGCCGACGATCCCTGGGAAGCAACTTTAATTTATTCTCAGGTAATCGACGCGAACCAAAGAAATTCGCTGGGCGACGAGGTAAAACTGAAAAAGGCAAAGCTGGGTTATTATCTCGGAAATTTTAGTTGGGCAAAAGCACAGTTGGATGTGTTAAAAGCCAGCACTTCGAAACTAACGGCTAACGATGCAATGGAACTTTCGTTATTGATTGGAAACAATTTGAACCTCGATACCACTGCTGTTCCTCTAACCATGTTTGCACGCGCCGATCTGCTTTTTTTCCAAAACAGAAAGGAAGAGGCAATGATTGTTTTAGATGGTTTAACGGAGTTGTATCCTTATCATACTTTGGTTGACGATATTTTATTCCGAAAAGCAAAAATTGAAATCGATCAGCAAAATTATTCGTTGGCCGCCGAATATCTCGAATCGATGGTGACCGATTTTAGCTACGAATTATTGGCCGACGATGCACTTTATTTACTTGCCGAAATATATAATTATCACCTCGATCAAAAAGAAAAAGCAAGAGATTTGTACAAAGAAATGCTGACCAAACATCCGGGCAGTGTTTTTATCGACGATTCGAGAACAAAGTACCGCGAGCTGCGCAAAATCTATCCCGATAAACCATTAGAAAATAATGAAGAGCTGTTTATGAATGGCATCGAAAATTCAGAATTTGAATAATTGAAAAATAAAAAAGCATATTTATTTGCAGGACTGGCCGTGTTTTTCTGGTCGACCGTAGCTACTGCCTTTAAAATTGCACTTCGCGATTTCGATTTTATTCAGCTGATTTTTTATAGCTCCGCAATCACAATTTTGGTACTTTTTCTTTTTTTAGTGATTCAGAAAAAATTGCCTTTGTTTGTTCAGCAGTCAAAAAGAGAATTTTTAAATTCTACTCTTCTCGGAGCTTTTAATCCTTTAATTTATTACCTCATATTATTTAAAGCTTATTCGCTTTTACCGGCGCAGATAGCCCAACCTTTAAACATGGTCTGGCCGATTACACTGGCACTTTTTTCTGTTCCGCTGCTGGGGCAAAAAATCAGCTGGATTAGCTGGGTGGCACTGCTGATAAGTTTTGTTGGTGTAATTTTAATTTCGTCGCAAGGTGGATTGCAGGGTTTCGAAAATACAAACTGGTTGGGCGTCACACTGGCGCTGGGAAGTTCGGTAATCTGGTCGTTGTACTGGATTATTAATGTGCGCGACAAAAGAGATCAGATCGTAAAACTTTTTACCAGTTTTACATTTGGATTTATCTTTTTGATTCCTGTGGTTTATCTATTCTCCGATTTCGAAATTCACGTGAATGCAGGTTTTTACTCCATTATATATATAGGATTTTTCGAAGCCGGAATTACCTACGTTTTGTGGTTAACCGCCATGGAATTCAGCACGAACAATGCAAAAATTGGGAACCTCGTTTTTTTTGCTCCTTTTCTCTCACTCATTTTTATTCATTTTATTTTGAAGGAGTCCATTTACATCACTACTTTTATCGGATTGGTATTTATTATTGCCGGAGTTTTTGTTCAGCAACTGGATAAAATAAACAAGGTTAAAAATTAGACGGGATTTTCACCCTTTTGTCTATCGACATTTTCCCTTAAAAGGGAAAAATTTTAACTTTTACAAGGTGCAGTAAATTATTTTTTGGTTGAATTTTTATTTGAATTTTCTCCCTCGAAGAGGGAAGATCCCGACAGGGAGAGGGGTGAAAAACGAAATAACTGACTTGGAACAATCTAAATTTATGAACTCAAAACCGCTCAGAATATTGGGAATCGATCCCGGAACAACAGTAACCGGTTACGGATTGGTGGAAATCCGCGATAAAACTCCAGTAATTCTGAACATGGGAACCATTACTCCCGGGAAATATTCCGATCATTATCAGCGACTAAAAATTTTGCACGAACGAGCCTTACATTTGGTAAAAGAATACCAGCCCGATGTGATGGCAATTGAAGCTCCTTTTTATGGAAAAAATGTGCAGTCGATGTTAAAACTAGGCCGTGGACAGGGTGTTTTAATGGCAGCGGCTTTAATGCATAACGTGCCGATTAATGAATATGCCCCGCTTTTGGTGAAACAGGCAATTACCGGAATGGGGCGTGCATCGAAAGAACAGGTGGCCTATTTTCTCCAGAAAGTGTATCATTTAAAAGATTTGGATCAGGGACTCGATGCTACCGATGCAGTGGCAGTTGCCATTTGCCATTTTATTCAGATGAGCAAACCGCAAAAATCGAAAGAATATAAAAACTGGGGCGATTTTGTAAAAAAGAATCCCGGGAAAGTAAAATAAATTGAAACTTACGAAGCCTGGCTATGAAAAATTCAATAAAAATAGCTTTAACTTTTTTGGCATTTATTTTAGGATTTTTGTTTTTTCCCATTCTTTTCGAATGGATAAAAGACGGACATTTTGAAGTGAGCACTGAAAAAATTGTAATGGCCGTTACATTGGGTATTGTAACACCATTTGTACTTATGCTTTCGCAAAAAATTAAAAATTCTTTTGTATTTGTAGGAGTTGCACTTGTATTTATGTTTGCTGCAATCTTTATTATCTCAAATCCTTTAAAATGAAACGACGCAATTTTTTTAAAACAACTGCAATGAGTGGATCGGCACTTGCATTAACCGGTGCTGCTGCCTGCACAGCCGCAACAAAACAAGAAGAAGAAATTAATCTTGTCGATTTTGAATTTAACGAAATTACGATCGATCAATTACAGCGAAAAATGGAATCAGGAGATTTAACCTCAGTTGATATTTGTAAGAAATACCTCGATCGAATCGAAAAAGTCGATCCAATTTTAAAGTCGGTCATTGAACTCAATCCCGATGCATTGGAAATTGCACAACAATTAGACGACGAACGAAATGCCGGAAAAGTTAGGGGAGCTTTACACGGAATTCCTATACTTTTTAAAGACAATATCGATAGCGGCGATAAAATGCAAACCACTGCAGGTTCGCTGGCACTCGAGGGAAATATTGCGCCCAAAGATGCATTCATCATTAAAAAAATGCGCGACGCCGGAGCGGTGGTTTTAGGAAAAACAAACCTGAGCGAGTGGGCAAATTTCCGTTCAAACAATTCGTCGAGTGGATGGAGTGGCCGTGGAGGACAAGTGCGAAATCCGTTTTGTTTAGATCGAAGTCCGTGTGGTTCAAGTTCGGGAACCGGAGCTGCCGTTTCGGCAAATTTGTGTGCCATCGGAATTGGAACAGAAACCAACGGCTCGATTGTTTGTCCGTCGGGAATAAATGGCGTTGTCGGAATTAAACCAACTTTGGGAATGTGGAGCAGGCAGGGAATTATCCCGATTGCACACAGTCAGGACACCGCCGGGCCAATGGCACGAAGTGTAAAAGATGCTGCAATTTTGTTGGGGGCGCTTGCAGAATTTGATCCAAACGATGGTGAAACACATATCGAAAAAGGCGAAATATTTTCGGATTATACCCCATTTTTAAATGCCGGCGGATTAAAAGGAAAACGAATTGGAATTGCTTCACAAATGATTCCTTCGAACCGAAAAGTAAAGGAAGTTTTTGTGAAGGCGGTTGAGGCCATAAAAGCAAAAGGTGCTGAAATAATTGAAGAGGTAAAATTTGAACACAACCGGAAATGGGGGAGTCCGTCGTACCAGGTTTTGTTGTACGAATTTAAAGCCGATTTAAATAAATATTTGCAGGCGCATCCAAATGCTAAAATGAATTCGATGGCCGAAATTATTGAATTCAATAAAAAGAACGCCGACCGCGAAATGCCCTGGTTCGATCAGGAGATTTTTGAGTTAGCCCAGGAAAAAGGAGATTTGTCGACAAAAGAATATTTGACTGCGCTAAAAGATTCGAAAAAATTTGCCGGAAAAGAGGGGATCGATGCTGTAATGAAAGAGCATAATCTCGATGCAATAATTGCACAAACCAATGGACCAGCCTGGAGCATCGATTGGGTAAACGGCGATAGTTTTAGCGGTGGAAGTTCGTCGCCGGCAGCCATTTCTGGTTATCCAAATATTACGGTTCCAATGGGATTTGTAGAGGGATTGCCAATCGGACTTTCGTTTTTTGGCAAAGCCTGGAGCGAACCAAAACTGCTGGAAATTGCCTATGCATTCGAGCAGGCAACCAAACACCGAAAAACACCCGATTTTAAAAAATCGTTGATGGATCAACCGGATTAATCGGGTGTTATTTACGCCGAGAGGAAAAAAGGGAGAAATCTGCAAATTTGAAACAGATTTCTCCTTTTTGCTGAAATGACAATCCTGATTCATGGATTTATCTCTCAATATATTTCCTTTATCTTTGCAAAAAATATTTTTATGAAGGAGAGCTTATTTGGGAAAACATTAACGGAGCTGCAGGAATTGGTTTTAGAATTGGGATTGCCAAAATTCACCGCAAAACAAATTACCGACTGGTTGTATAAAAAACCGATTTCGTCGATCGATGAGATGAGCAACCTCTCAAAAAAAGCCCGCGAAGTTCTCAACGAAAAATTTGAATTTGGATTAACGGCACACACAAAAGTGCAGGCAAGTGTCGATGGAACAAAAAAATACCTTTTTCCAACGCATCAGAATAAATTTATCGAAACGGCGATG
>JBNKOT010000427.1:0-4122 GCA_050294855.1 Draconibacterium sp.
ATAATTTTAGCACTCCCCCATCGATTTTTAAATAAGCAACAACATGTTTAAAGTTTACCAGGTGTGTTTTATGTACCCGAACAAACGAATATTCTTCCAACAACTCTTCGAATTCTACCAATGTTTTTGCTACAAACAAATGTTTGTTTTCCTCAAAATAAAGGTGCGTATAATTTCCTTCACCCTGACAACGAATAATTTTGTTGACTTCCACAAACTCAATCCGATCGGTAGTTGGTAATCCAATTCGCGGGTTGGTTGGTTGATGAATGTTCCTGTACAATTGTTTTACCCGCTCGTTCTCTACTTTTAACTGAATTCGTTGCGAAACTTTTGCAACCGCTGCCATTAAATCGTGGTAATTAATCGGTTTTAAAATGTAATCGGCGGCAGAAAAGCGAATGGCCCGGATGGCATAATTGTCGAAAGCAGTAACAAAGATCACTTCAAAATGAATCGTTTTAAAATGTTCGAGCAACTCAAAACCATTGGCTTTTGGCATTTCAATATCGAGAAAAACAAGATCGGGTTGAAAATTTTGAATCAACAAAATAGCCTGCTCAACCGAATTGGCTTCACCAACAACCTCAATTTCAGGGCAGTATTGTTTCAAAATACCGGCGAGGTTTTCTCGGCCATGTTTTTCGTCGTCGACTATTATTGATTTTATATGCATAAATTTTAGAATTTCATACAAAGGATACAAAACAAATTTTAATAAAATTGTCACTTCTTCGTGGCTTTGCGTGATTTTTATACCAAAAAAGAAACTTTCACGCAAAGGACGTAGATCTTTTCGCAGACAACGCAAAAATATGCTTACCGATCTTCGCGCTTCTTTTCATTCTTCGCGTGAAATTCTTCTTTTCTCTTTTAAATCTTTCACGCTAAGGATGCAAAGGTTTTCGCAAAGAACGCAAAAATAATTCTTAGCGTACTTCGCGCTACTTTTCTTTCTTCGCGTGAAACTTCTTCTTTTCTCTTTTTAAATCTTTCACGCAAAGAGCGCAGAGGTTTTCGCAAATGACGCAAAAGATTTCTTAGCGAGCTTAGCGCTACTTCTCTTTCTTTGCGTGCAACTTCTTCTTTTCTCTTCTTAAATCTTTCACGCTAAGGGCGCAGAGTTTTTCGCAAAGAACGCAAAAATAATTCTTACCGATCTTCGCGCTTCTTTTCTTTCTTCGCGTGAAGCTTCTTCTTTTCTCTTTTTAAATCTTTCACGCTAAGGGCGTAGAGCTTTTCCCAGACAACGCAAAAGATTTCTTAGCCTACTTCGCGCTTCTTTTCTTTCTTCGCGTGAGATTCTTCTCTACTTTTCTTCCGGAATAAAAATCTCAACTCTTGTTCCTGTTTCATTTACATCTTCATTTTTTAAATCAATTATTTCCAAACTATATTTCTCTCCTTGTTTTTCCTGAAGAATAGTTAAACGTTCCTGAATTAATTTCGAACCCTTTCCATTTTTTGTTTTGGAAATATTTTTTGCTTCTTCCCGCCCAATTCCATTGTCTTCGACACTAATTTTTATACCCGATACTACCCGTTCAACCTTTATAAAAAGCTGTCGGTTTTCCGGTTTATTTTGCAGACCATGAATTACTGCATTCTCCACAAAAGGCTGCAAAAGCATCGAGGGAACCAAAGTATTAAACGCATCAATTTCCTTATCTACCAAAACAGAAAATTCAAAATCGAAGCGTAATTTTTCAAGGTTCAAATATCGTTCTGTCATTTCGAGTTCTTCGGCCAGCGAAACTTCCTCTTTTTCTGAATTGCGTAAAACTTTACGTATTAATCCGGCAAAGTCTGATAAATACAAATGGGCCTCGCGGCCCTTGTTTTGCTGAACCAGGTTTTGCACCGAGTTCAAACTGTTAAAAAGAAAATGTGGATTCATCTGCGATCGAATTGCAGTGAGCTCCAACTCCCTCAATCTCCTGTTCTGTTCTTCCTTTCGAAATCGCTGCCGCACCCGCCATTTCCATAGAATTAATACGCTTATTAAAAATATTAGTAGCGAAAATAGGATGATTACTATTAATTGAAGTTGCGATTTATTTAGTGCTTTTTTTTTAGTATCAGAAAGTTGCTTCGCCAAATTTGTTGCTTTCTGCGCGTTGTTCAAAAAACCTAATCGTTCGCCGTTTTTGTTGTAAATAATGTAATGTTTATAATCACTTATAAAAATATCACTCAATTGTTTTTCAGTATTTACTAAAAACAGTTGATCTGCAACCGGCTCTGCCCGTTTTAAATAATCCAACCATTCCTGGAAATTATTCCCTTCCATCACCATTACATAATTAATGTCCGGATTTTCTTTTGCCAAATCATCAAAAGAGTAGCGCTCGTTTCCCCAACCATTTGAAACATAAAAAATGGTTGATTTTTCCCCAAAATAATCTTTTAGAAAAACAGGTTCGGCTTTTGCGTTAAAAAATTTGTTGGAGGGTACATAAGTACTGTCCTCCCAATTTAAATGATTTTTATAAAAATCCTGAACAGCCTCGTTAAACTCGTCGTCGTTACATAAACGAAGCAAAGTACTTATATATGTATCTATCCTTTCATACAAATAAATATCGTTTGTAAAACCTGAATTTGTTGAAGATATTTTTCTTCTTTGAAATTCAGACACCAACTGATTGTATAAAGCATGACCCGCCAAAACAGTTTTTGATAACTCTACCCAAAAAGGTAAATCGCCATAATTTATTAAATCTGAAACAACAATATTCGTGTTAAACTTCATGAAATCAACATCCGTAATTTTTCTTGCTGTGTTAGAATAATATCGTAAATAATTTTCTGTCGCCAATCTGGAATAAATACCGTATTCGTTGTAATTTTCAAGCAACACTTTTTCCTTCTGAAATTTAGATAACCATACAACATCAACTTTATCAATTCCAGGAAAATAAAATCTTCCATAATTTATTTCCTCCGAATGCAGAATATTATTGAGATAATTCATTTTACCGCTAATTAAGAAGGCGTTTAATTCGTTGGTCAGAAAATTGAAAACCGCCGGTTCAATCTTATTTTGATATTTCTGAAGAAATGAATCAAAACTTTCCACGGCATTGTAATAGTCATCGTATTCAAATTTGTTAAAACGAAACAAGTTAAAACTTACGATGGTGGTTGCTGCTCCCAAATTATTGTCATAAATAAAATCGAAAAGCATTTCAGATGCCGGGGCGAAATCGCCATTAAATTTCACAGTAACCGGATTCGATTCGCAGTCGGCATTAATTTGAATTTCACATCCGGGCTCAGCGTAAAAAGGAATCGTAAAATTTGTTCCAGCCCGGTTATCCTGACCAAGTTGAAGAAAAACAATTCCGGGATGATTGATTTCCGCCTCAAAGTGAAAAGTATTATTCTCATCCAAAAAAACAGACTGCTGATTAAACTCAAATCCAAAAGGTTTTCTCAGAACGGATAATGTTATCTTCTTAAACTTTAAATTCTGCACTTCCCCTGAAACAGAAAATCGATTTAAGCCAATATTTCTAATCCTTTCTAAACGAATATCTATCTCTTTGTAGATTTCATCTATATATTTATCCTTGTTCCATATTCTGGCTTGAGCTGAATCCAACGACACCTCGTTATAACTGTTTAACCGCTTCTCTTTGTTATTAATATTTATTTCGCGCGAATACAAACCCGGCACTTTATCCCATCTTTTTACTTTGATTAAAGTTGAATCGACTTTTGTATTGATTTCAATCTTATAATCTGTTGGATTTATCTTTTCATCAAACTTATTACCGGGAATCTGATATAAAAGCTGGATGAGTTTTGTTATTTGAGGAATTATATTTTTATTAAACCCATTAGTATAACTTGCTACTTTCTCCTTATCAAACTCTTTTTTTATGAGTACCGAATGGACCTTTAATAAAACTTCGTCTCTGTTCGCCAGTTTTATTTTACTTGTTTCAAAATCAAATTCATAACGAAATAAAACCTGACACAACAATTCTTCATAGTTACCTACAATAAATCCATTTCCACTTCCATTCTGGAAGTAAGGGAATCTGTAATCTGTAAATTGTGGTGGATTCGACTGCGGTTTTGCAGCAATATTTTTAATTACCGAAACATTTAAATATT
>JBNKOT010000428.1:0-24676 GCA_050294855.1 Draconibacterium sp.
CCAACCTTTAAAACCATAATTATTGATGATGAACCGCTTGCCCGCCTGCGTTTACAAAAACTGATTTCGGAACATGCTGAAACATTTGAAATTATTGGAGAAGCCGACAATGGAGAAGCGGCCATACAAACCATCAATCAACTGAAACCGGATCTGATTTTTTTGGATATTCAAATGCCCGAAATCAATGGATTTGAAGTGTTAAAACAACTCACATCTTTTCCAAAAGTAATTTTTTGCACAGCTTTCGACGAGTTTGCGTTAAAAGCTTTCGATTCGAATTGTATCGATTATTTGGTAAAACCGCTGACAAAAAAACGATTTGCAAAAACCGTCGAAAAACTAATTCAGATGAATGGAAATACCTCTGAATTAAATCTGACAAAACTGATGCAACAATTCAGTTTGGAAAACAAAAAAAGTGAAGCCACAACCATTCCTGTAAAAGTTGGCGACCGTGTTATTTTTATCCGCCTCGATGAAGTTTCTTATTTTCAAGCCGACGAAAAATATGTTTCGCTGGTAACAAAACATGCAAAATCGTACATTTTAGATTCGAGTTTAAAAAAGCTGGAAGAAAAAATTCCCGCTTATTTTATTCGGGTTCATAAATCGTATATCATCAATAAAAATCTGCTAAAAGAAATCCGGAAACATTACAACAATCGTTTTGTTTTGATTTTAGATGACTACAATCAAAGCAAAATTACAAGTGGAAGAAGTTATTATCAGGATATAAAAGAGTTGTTTGAATTGTAAAAGAAGAGAACCGTTCGCTCAATTCTAAAATAGAAGGAAGGTTCTTTACAATATTCTTAGAATTATTTCCGTAAAACAATTCGTTCAGTAACACTTCCTGCCTGAAGCAAATAAATACCGCTTGGTAAACTTCCTAAGTCTATTTCGGAATGCAAAGAATTTAAACGAACAGAAATTACCTTCACTCCCGATAAATTATAAACATTCAATAAACTCTCAGAAGGATTTAAACCAGAAAGATGTACGATTCCGGTTGTTGGATTTGGATAAAAACGAAGCTCGGAATTAGTCGGTAAATCTTCGGCACCTGCAACCACATCTAATGGTAAAACTTTCCAGTTCTCGCCAAAATGATTGTCAAGGTTTGTACTATGCAAGGAAATTCCCTCATCTTTTGAAACATCGGGCCAGCTTGTATTTTGGTTGTAATAAACATTATCGACAACAATTCCCGAACGGTTAATCAACTGTAAAGTTTCGCCTTCGTCGGCTAATCGACCACTCTCCCACTGGTAAACATCCAGATTTTTTGTCGACCAGAAATCGGCGAGCGAATTGTTGGTAACAACCACTTGTGCTCCGCTTTGCAGCAAACTATTTTCGGGAAATGTAAACGTAAAACCTTTTGTAAACTGGTAACCGGAAAGATCTATTTCGCTGGTTCCCACATTCGATAAAACAACAAACTCAAGCACATCCTGACCTAAAACCGATTTGTACGCGATTGAACTAATAATTGGTTCGTTAAACGTTTGCATGAATTTCAAATTTGCTCCCATATTTCCATCGTTGGCTGCTGCAATACAAGGCGATGTTCCTGCCAGTGAAAAATCAAAACGATTTGGATTCTGAAATTGTGGATCGGCAAAAATATTGTTGTTTCCGGCAGGAAGAATGGCATTATCCGATGCCGTATTTTTTATTTTGAGCGACGATTTTGTGTCAGAAAAATAACTTGCATCGTAAGCATTCGATAGAATTGAATTGCTGACTTTTGCATTCCCACCGGCGTCGCCGGCATTTTTTTCGTAACACGAAACCGCAATTCCGTTGTTGTAGAAAGTACAATGATCGATGGTCACCCGGCTCGAATCTTTTAATCCCATTCCAAGGTTTGAGTTTACAAATATCGAATTCGAAATAGATCCGGTCGACTGCTGCCCCACCGAAACTCCTTTGTCGGTGATGTTATAAACCGCTACATTTTTAATCGTAAAATTTGTGGTTTTTTCTCCAATATCGATGGCGTCGCTGTTAAATCCGTGGAAATCGGTGATCACACAATTCTGAATAAGTCCATCTTTAATACCATCAAAATCAATAGCATCGGTATCGGGCATGTCGTTACCAATAAATTCGCAATTATCAACCAGGCCTTTCCCATATTTAACGTTAATCAGGTCGCCTGTAATTTTGGAATGCAAGCGGCTGTTTATCATTTCGATGTCGGAGTAGCGCCCCAAAACCGGATTTTCATATACATTTTCGATCACTGCACCGTCAATCCGTACAACAGAATTAAACGCCGAAACAGCAGCAATTTCTCGAATCGGATGGCTTCCTTTCGATGCATCTTCAATCACTACATTTTTGAGGAACGAAGTATCGGCATTAATAAAGTTCAGTATTCCCCATTTTTGATGAACTGCCGATGGATTACTTCTGAAAACAACCGGTTCGTTTTCCGTTCCTTTTGCATCGAGTGTACCATTCACTTTTATCGAAACATCGTCGGTCATCCACAACTCAACTCCGGCTTCAATAATTAGTTTCCCGCCTGAAGTTACGGTAACATTATCAGGAACTTTGTAGGGCGAGCAGTCTTTTTTCAAGATCATTTCAGCGGTAATTTCCGTTGGAAGGACGCAACTTTCGTCGCTTTCAAAAACAGCAACCAATCCTTCGCTTTCGATGTGTGTAAATTTTAGTGTTGGATTGGTACTTATAAATTGGTTTGTATTCACCATTACAGCCGACAATTCAAGGTCGAAACTAATGTCGCTACTGTTGCCCGAGGCCTGATGAACTTCTACTGCCACTGTATTTTCGCCGGTGATTAATAAATTCTGTTCGATCGTATAAATCGTAAAATCGTCTTCCGACGAACCACCAATTGCATTCAGCGCTTTTGTTTGCCAATCGATAATACCGGTAGGTAAATTCTCTCTGGCTACTTCTTCACCATTCAGATAAACCACAGCGCCATCGTCGCATTTTAAGCGAATCTTTAAATTTTTAACATCGCTGTCGGTAACAGTAAAAGTTTTTCTGAAATAAGAAGTAATGTATTTATTTCCAGAATCGTTTCCATAACCTAAGACCGTATTTTCATCGCCGTCGCCATAACCCAATTCGGCCTGCCCTTGTTTCCAATCCGCATCGGAATATTCCGGCATCATCCAGTTAATGGCCGGTGCTTCACCATTATCGTTGTATTTCCAGTTTTCGTTTTCAGCCACCAGTACATTTGCTTGTTCCTTTGCCCAACCTTTAAAAACTGCAGCTCCTTTTTCTATTATTTCGAGCTGAATTTCTTCGTTTATCGGGTAACTTCCAAAACTCGAAGACTGCCCCATTTTTAATCCGTTAAACAAAATATTTCCGGCATTTTCAGGATAAACCGAAACCGAAAGTGCTTCGCTTTGATCGAAGCCATAATTTTGCAAATCGTTTAATAAAGCTGTTGGACGAGCATCGGCGAAAGCTTTTAAAACTTCCACTTGGTTGTTCCAAGAATTTACCGACGAAATCGGATCTCCGTAACTCGACGAGGTCCCTTCCCACCGATTAATGTGTTTTGGAATTTCGTTCTGAATAGTATTTTTAAACTGATCGATAATTTCTTTTACCCGAATTGGATTAAACGAAGTAAACAGATGATCGGCCATACGTTTCCCAAAATATTTTCGATAGCCGTCGTTCAGCAACAACTGCTCGAGTGGAATAACATCGCGGTTCACATAAAAGCTGATCATGTTACTGCTGGGTTTAAAAAAGCCTCGATCCAGGTCATTCAAAATCCATTTCCATTTACCACTTTCTTGCGGTTTCCAGGCCATAATATTATGATCGACCGATGTATTTTGCGAATAAATCTCGGTAATGATAAAATCGGTAAAATTTTCGATATCCATTTGTTCGGCCACCGCATTATAATTGGATTGAACCGACAAGTCTTTTTGATAAAGTGCTTCGAATGCCGCATACCGATCGAGCGATCCGGTTTCTACAAAATCTTCGTTTTCGATCATATCGATTTTCTGATCACCTAAATTGTGGTTTTGAACGATAAAATCTTCATTGATTTTTGAACGAATATTGTGAATTCCCAGGTACTCGCCATTGACATAAACAACACAGGCACGTTGCCCTTGGAAATCGACATCTGTGTTTAAACCCGATAACGACTGTGTCATCCCATCGCGAAATAAAGTATAAGCCCAGTCGCTGCCCGAAGCCCGTAACGCAAACGAATCAAATACTTTTCTATCGCGATCGAACAACAAAGGATAATCGAGTTTCCCTTCTCCATACGATTTCCGGAAATAAATACCCAGCATTTTTTGCGGCAATTGCCACGAGTACAATCCATTTATTTTAGCTCCTGCGGCCAGATTAAATCCGGCACGGTCGCTGCCATCGTTTTCAAAGAATTCAATATTGATTGGCACTTCCCAATCGGGTTTAAAATTCTGCGCATAAATTCCTTTCTGTGCATCCCAAAAATTTGCGGGATCGGTAGAAAGTGCAACCACCGGCAAAGTACCAATTTCATTATTTGTATCGATAAAATAGGTTTGTGTAATCACTTCTCCCGGTACATAATTGGTTCTGAAAATCCGTGCCCGAACAACCGTGGTTTTATTAATGGCCAGCGATGCCGGCACAACCGGAGATGTAATTTCAGGTTCCGATCCATCGGTGGTATACCGAATGGTTCCGCCAAAAGTATTGGTAATTTCGAGGTTTACAGCAGACGAAAAAATTCCTCCGGCCAGCGAAAACTGCGGCACATTTTGCACCACTCCAGAAAAAGTTTCAGAACTGTTTGTAGCTCCGGGAGTTGGTGTTGTAAAGAAGCTCCACGTTAAACTTCCATCCGATGTACGTCCCTGCGAAATATTGGTTCCTGAACATCAAAAGTAAGCGAGTCGATTAATGTTCCTGAAGGTGAATAAATGGCCAGTTGTTCGCCCGAGGCAGATAATTTAAACCCGGCATGAAATCCGGTATTATATCCGTCTGTCCAAATAATTAAATAATTATCGGGTTGTATCTTTGTTCCGTTTGGGATAACCCATTTTATCGGGTCGTTAAAATTATCGCTGATGGAATATCCGCTTAAATTTACTTCCACATCTCCACCGTTGTACAATTCAACCCAATCGCCACTTTCACCAAAATCGGGATCGATATTTAATCCTGAATTAGAGGCCAAAAATTCGTTGATTACAACCTGCGCACTCAACGGAATGGTTGCCACAAATACAAAAAACAAGATTAGATAATATGTTCGAAAAACAATTCTCTTCATTAAACTTGAGGTTATTAAATCATAAAAATCCATTCAAAAAGTTTTCAAATGTAAATAAAACGAAACAAGGTGAGAGGTAAATTGTTTTCAAATTATTTTTTTTTAAACAAAAAGTAACCTCATTTCAAATACCGGATAAAAGGAACTACAACATCCGGTAGCTGATTTTAACCGCTTCTACAAAGAAAATCCTTCGTCGAAATCTGTTGGACTTGGTTTGGCAATTGTAAAATAGATCTGTGACAATCCCCTCATCAAAATCGATTATTTGCACAAAAACCAATTGCATACTTTTATACTTCAATTTCAGGAATAGATTGGACAAAGTCGAATATTCCATTTTTTCACCGTATCCAATTCGCTTTTAAGGCATTCGAAAAAAAATTGTAACAAACATTCAAAAAGACCTCAGTACGCCACAAAAAAAATCAGCTTCTTGGAAGTAAAAAATCAGCAATTTTGCCGCCTTATCTTTTAACTCTAATTGTACTTTTAACAATTTCTATTAAACTATTTTATTGTTAACTGGAAAGATGAGATTATACAGAAATAAAAAGGTGAATAAAATATTATTTATTACCCCGATATTATGTTGTATTAACGGCGCTTACATTAGAACAAACGCAAGTGATACAATAGATAAGAATGAATTATTATTGATAGTACAAGCAAAAATCGACAGAGAAAGTAATTACATTTCCGATCGGATTGGAGATACAATTACGGTTTCGGGACGCGTTTCGGTGACGCCAAGAGTACTTTGGAATGACATATTTCAAATGACGATTCAGGATCGTACAGCCGGAATTACAAATCAGTACAGAGGATTGACACAAATTAATCCTGAAATCGAATTTATTGATACCATTCGTGGTAGAATCGTAAAACCCCGATTAACCGATGAAAATAATCTGGAGGCCATTGAAAGGATATGAATAGGGAAAAAGCAGTGAACAACAAAATAACTCCGCATATATTAATTGTGGAAGACGAACCAACAAGCTTACATTTTTTAAGAATCATTCTAAAGAATGAAAATTTACATTTTTCGTATGCTACCAACGGTGCAGAAGCCATCGAAATAATAAAAAAACAGGAAGACATTTCCATTGTTCTGATGGATTTAAAAATGCTTGGAATAGATGGGTTCGAAGCCACCCGAAAAATAAAAGAAATAAGACCCAATTTATTTGTTATTGCACAAACGGCTTTTGCTTTCGCTTCGGATAAACAAAAAGCCTTCGATGCCGGGTGCGTCGATTACATCACAAAACCAATTAAAAAAGATCTATTGCTCATGAAAATCCGTTCGCATCTCAAGTAAATTTATTTTCGCTACGGATGTTCGTTTTCGATCGATAAAACGACAGATAAAACCTTGGTTGCAAAATTGAATAATTAGTTCGAATTTAATAAAGACCTGGAAATTCAACTCACCGGAATTTATTATGCCGAAAGAATGTTCTGCAGGGAAAACAGCTGGTGCGTTCGTCGCTCGACCTGCGAATTAGAAAAAGAATCCTAAAAAACCAAGGGAAAATTACATTTTCGTTCAGCGTTATTTTAAACAATTCCACCAACGGTCAGCAATCCCAGTTTTTTCAGAAATTCTCTTTTTGTTTCCATTTCAGATAATCTAGTTGTTTTAACAGGTTAAAACTAGCAAGAATTCTTTGTAAATAAGAAAATGTCATTCTAACACAAAGGTTTTAAAAATTCGGAAATTGCGGTTTGAACCTCTTCCAGTTTTTCGTAATGTTTTAACTCCAATCCTTTGCATCCGGCAATCATTGCAGAAATATTTTTTCCTGAATTCGGCCGAAAAAGACAAAGTATATTTTTCCCCGATTCAACTGCTCTTCCAATTTCGTAGCCCACTCCCATCGAAACCGTGGTAACTTCTGCTACCAACACATCGGCAGACTGCAACCATTCCATATCGCGATCGTGAATGTATTGATCGCTTGGTCCGTCATCGCCCAGTTCTGTTAGTGTCGGGTCGCCGATGTGCTCGGTTAAAACTGTCCCAAAAGTGCTTAGAAAATTTATGATTTGCAGGTAAAGTGCTGCATCTTCTCGGCCTCCTCTTATCGATCCGGCAAAATATATTCTCATTTTTTTTATTTGAAAATAATCAAAAAGATTATAGTCTCACTATTTTGTTTAGTATATTTCGACATGTCAATGGTCGCAATTGCAATAACACAATATTGACGAAGAACAATGTAGCTTTTTATCTGTTATCGATATGTACAAAAACAAACAAAAACCTAATTCTATGTCACTCTCATCAAATTTATTATATATAAGCTTTCAGGATAATTTGTGACGTCCATTTTTAAAATGAGTTGACTAAAAAAAATGATCCGATATTCTTCAAACAAGTAATTATAACTCCAGAGAATTATGAATATTTTAGTAACCGGTGCTGATGGCATGTTAGGAACAAACCTTGTTCGACTGCTCTTAAAACAAGGACATTCGGTTATCGGGTTTCTTCATCATAATTCGAAATCCACTACTCTTGATAATTTAAAAATTAAAAAGGTTTACGGCGATTTACTCGATTCTGGATCGTTGGATAAGGCCATGCATAATATTGATGTGGTAGTTCACACAGCAGCCTCGACCAGTGTTTGGCCGGCCCGTTCTGAATTTGTAAAAAAAGTAAACATTCAAGGTACACAAAACATAATTGATAAGATTCTGGAGCACAACATCAACAAACTCGTTTATGTTGGTTCTGCCAGTTCGGTAAATACAAGTGAAGTAGAAAATAGCAAGTACAAATTCCCCGGCGAAAAATTTGGTCTTGACTATATCGATTCAAAATATGAAGCCTTTAAATTGGTAATGAATGCGATTACTGAAAAAAACCTGCCAGCCACCGTAATCCTTCCAACATTTATGATTGGTGCTTACGATTCTTTACCGGGCTCCGGGAGAATGATTACCAGTTTTGCCAACGGAAAACTAAAGTTTTTTACAAAAGGCGGACGAAATTTTATTCATGTTGAAGATGTGGCAACCGCAATTGTAAACAGCATCGATTTAAAATACAACGGCAAATATTTTATTGCAGGAAACGAAAATTTATCGTACAAAATATTTTTTCAGAAGCTGGCAAGCATCACCGATAAAAAAGAGCTAAAAACAAAAATTCCATCGTGGATAGTGCTGATAGTAGGCGTTTTCGGAAGTGCTTATGGAAAAATATTTCGGCGTCAACCACTGGTAAGCTATCAAATGGCCCGAATTTCTTATGTCAATCAGTTTGTATATTGTCAGCAATCGATGGATGAGTTAGAAGTAAATCTGACTCCTGTCGACAAAGCCATTATAGATGGTTATAAATGGTTCAGAAAAAACAATTACTGCTAAGAAAAGTCCGGATATGTGGAAAGACAAGGTAGTTATTATTACGGGCTCCAGTATGGGTATTGGCAAAAAACTTGCGTTTGAAATTGGTAACAAAGGCGGCAAAATTGTATTAGATGCCAGAAACAAAGAACGGCTGACAACCATCGAACGCGAACTATATAAAGCTGGAGTAGATGTGATTTCTTTCGCAGGTGATATTTCGAAAAACGAAGACTGTGTTGCACTTTGTAAGTTTACAATTTCAAATTTTAAACGTATTGATATTCTGATCAATAATGCCGGAATTGCATCGATTGGATCCATCGAAAAAATTAATCCCGAAGTTTTTAAAAATGTTGTCGATGTTAATCTTTTGGGTTCTGTTTATATGACCAAAGCCGTTCTGCCAGAAATAAAAAAGAACAAAGGCAGCATTTTGTATATCGGTAGTATTGCCGGTATTCATGGTTTGCCCGATTATTCTTCTTACAGCTGCTCGAAAATGGCGCTGACTGCTTTGGCCGAATCGTTAAGAATAGAGCTCCACAATACAGGTGTCCATGTTGGTTTGGCTTACCTCGGCTTTACTGAAAACGATCCGGGAAAAACATTTTTAGACCAAAATGGAAGTTTGATATCTCTTCCTCCCAGAAGTAAAATAAAACAGGAACCGGTTGAGAAAGTGGTATGGCGGATTATGAAGATGATCGAAAAACGAAAATTCAAATCGACATTTTCTTTTTTGGGAAAGGTAAATAACATTGTAAATCGAATAAACCCGAACATTGTACACCACATTCTTCTAAAGCAGAACCAAAAGTCGAAACATTAAATTCAGCTATTTTTGTTGATTTTTGATCCTCAATTATTTCTTTTGATTGGAAATATGTGACCTTTTCTTGCCCTTATCTG
Source organism: Draconibacterium sp. (assembly GCA_050294855.1). Lineage (GTDB taxonomy): Bacteria > Bacteroidota > Bacteroidia > Bacteroidales > Prolixibacteraceae > Draconibacterium. The sequence continues at coordinate 9,566 of JBNKOT010000428.1, forward strand.
CAGTTCAATTAACAACACACACGTTCACATTAAAACACATTTCCGTTATTTTACAGCTAAGCATTGAATAAAACGGTTTTAAATCCAACCATTTAAACGCAAAAAAGGAGGTCGTAAAACCTCCTCTTTTTATCGTTAATTTTTTGAATGAATTTTAGGGATGATTGGCAGCAATAACAGTGCCCGGAACAAAATGTGCCGCATATGCGGTTGGAGAATTTAATTCTTCTACGGCCTTTTTAATTCCACTGTCGTCGTTAATTGCAGCACGAATTGCACCTTTCTGATAATAGTAGCGCGATACAATTTCGTCTTCCAGTAATTCACTGATTTCGTCTCTGAACAGTTTCAGATCTTTATCGAGATTGGGTTCAAGTTTTGCTTTTAGAGCAGCAAATTCGCTTTCAGCCAAACCGTAATATTTATCTCTTTTTGCTGATCTTACCAAGGCATCAAATTCATCTTTCGATTGCGATTCGTAATGGAAATGATTCTCTTTTACAAAAGCAGAAAACTGATCATAAATATCGTCTGTAATCTCAAAATCTTCGGGTTGTGCGATCGATTGGTGTTCGTTCGAAAATTGTGTCGCAAAATCGAAAATCAGATATTTAGTAACCATCGCAATCGCCAGGTTGCTAATTTCTTCGCCCTCCACTTTAAGGTCGGGAATTACTCCGCCACCGTCGTAAACTTTGCGGCCTTTTTTTGTGGTAAATTCACTTACCAACGAATCGGGGATTGTTCCCACACTTCCGTCTTCATTTCTGTGTGTATAGTCGAGCGCCTGAATACAACGTCCGCTGGGAATATAATATTTAGCTGTGGTCACTTTCAATTTTGTGTTATAGCTTAAATCGCGTGTGGTTTGTACCAAACCTTTTCCAAAAGTTCTTGTTCCCACTACAATTCCACGATCGAGATCCTGAATTGCTCCAGCCACAATTTCAGAGGCCGATGCCGAACCACGATTCGTTAAAACCGCAATTTTTATGGTCGTATCTATCGGATTTGCCGTTGCTTTGTAAACTCTGTCTCCCATCGATATCTTACCCTTTGTACTTACAATTTCTTCTCCTTTGGGCACAAAAAGGTTAACAATTTTTACAGCTTCCATTAATAATCCACCCGGATTTCCTCTTAAATCTAAAACCAGCGAAGTTGGATTATGCTCTTTTAATTCGAGAAATGCTTTTTGTACTTCCTGACTGCAGTTTTGTGTAAAACTCGACAATCTAATGTACGCTGCTCCGTTATCGAGCATGCCATAATAAGGCACCGCATTAATCGAAATTTTTTCGCGAACCACATCCACCGTAAACGGCTTTTTAGCTCCCGGACGCTGCAAAGTTATCGATACTGTTTTGTTCGCCGGCCCTTTTAACAAATTACTCACGTCTTCGGTATTCATTTCCGAAGTAGACTTCCCTGAAACTTCAAGAATAATATCTCCGGCTTTTATACCAAATTTTTGCGCCGGAAAACCTTCGTAAGGTTCAGCAATCACAATTTTATCGTTTTGTTTGCTAATTAATGCACCTATTCCGGCATATTCTCCGGTTGTCATAAAACGAAAATCCTCAATCTGATCTTCCGAAATATAATTCGTATAGGGATCAAGCGAACTTAACATATCGTCGATACTGGTTTTAACCAGTTCCGTTGGATTTACATCGTCGACATAATACATATTTAGTTCGCGAAACAAGGTGTAGTAAATATCAAGATTTTTAGCAATCTCGAAATTCTTTTCATCGCGGTTAAAGCCATAAAAGCTTACACCTATTATGGCAACAATAACTATTCCTATCCAAATCTTTTTCCTGTTCATCTGTATTGTTTTGTGTTGAAACTAATTTCAACTTCCTTTTAAAAATAATTGCCAAAAGTATAAAAACTTAGTTTAAATCAGTTTTAATAGTATTTAATTCCCTATTGTAAAATTTATCTGTTTGCACAAATTTGAACGATTACTTCAAAAATTGCTCCATTTTATTAGGTATTCAGTGCGAACAGTTCATTACGTTAAAAAATATTAAACCCACTTTTCTATAAGATTGAATGAAGTAAAATGTTCAAATACTGTTGAAATCGTTAAATGAAGTTAAATTCAAAATTAGATTAAACCTGATTTCTTTCGTGCAGTCAAAATGTGGAACATGAAAACAGTTTACAACATTTTAAAATTAATTACCATGAAAACAAGATTTTTAAGTCTGCTAATTGTAGCATCTCTATTTATTTCAACTGCATTAATTGCACAACCTGAAAAAGGGGTAAAACAAGGGAACGAAAACCAGAATCGCACAGCAATGATGCAAAAACAACAGCAGCATCAAAGAGGCGAAAGTCAACAATTCTTCACCCTTCAACAACAGGAAACACTAAAAAGCATGCGTCTGGAAACTGCGAAAAAAGTGAAACCTTTAAAAAATCAATTGCGCGAATTGCAGGCACACCAGCAAACTTTAACCACTGCTGACAATGCCGATTTAACAGCCATCAACAAAAACATTGAAAAAATGTCGGGTGTTAAAACTGAGATTGCAAAAATTATGGCAGCTCAGCACCAACAAGTGCGCTCGCTTTTAACTGAAGAACAGCTGCTAAAATTTGATGCACGCAAAAATGTGCACGGCAAGTTTAGAAAAAATGGAAACAAAAACCGAAAAGAAATGCATCAGAAAAGAGGTGCATGATCCTTTTTGAAAACAAAAATTTGAAAGCTGGTTGAATGACCGGCTTTTTTTTGCTTCTTTTTTACCGATAAAAAACGCGCATTCGACGAATATATTGAAGTTATTTGCTCTGTTTCAGGTAATTTCGATTTCAATAAATCAAACAAAAAACCATGAAACAGAAATTTCAAATTTTAGCCACATTTATTTTTTCCATACTTCTTACCACGTCGTGTATTTATACCGGCCCTTCGATTAAAGGAAACGGTAAAGTGGTAGAAGACACCCGTAAAACAAAAAATTTTGATGAAATAAAAGTAACACGCGGGATGAATGTTTACATAATTCAAGGCGATCATCAGAAAGTTGTGGTGAAAGCCGACGAAAATCTTCTAGATGTGATTGAAACAAAAGTGGAAAACAACACTCTAAAAGTCAGTGCTTCACAAAACATTCGAAACGCTTCTTCGAAAAGAGTCTACATCACAATTCCCAATCTTTCGAAAATTATTTCCTCTTCGGGAAGTAATGTATTTTCGGAAACTGAGCTAAAATTTAAAGACCTCGAACTAAAAAGTTCGGCCGGAAGCAACATGAAACTCGACGTTAACGTAAATGATGTGAATGCATCGGCCAGTGCGGGTTCGAACATAAAACTAGAAGGAATCGCCAGAAATTTCACTGGAAGTGCAAGCTCCGGATCTAATATTAAAGCCGAAGATTTAAATGCTAAAAACGGAAATGTAAAAGTAAGTAGTGGTGCCAACATTTGGATTACTGTTAAAGACGATTTTGAAGCGCATGCAAGTAGTGGTGGGAATATTTTTTACTACGGAAATCCGGAAACGACTGACATTCATAAATCATCGGGAGGAAATATCATAAAAAAGTAAGCAAAAGTGTAACATCCATTTTATTTGACCGTCGTATTTAATAGTTAAATCGAAACTACTTTTGATGAATCGACTTAAATTTATAATTCAAATTAAAGGCGAGTTAGCAGAGGTTCAAACAAAACAAACAATTTACATGAAAACACTAAAAACATTGTTCACCTTAATTTTGGTTGCTGCATTTGGAATTTCTCAGGCAATTGCAGGCAACAGCGACGAAACTGAAATCAGGCAAGTAAAAAACTTTAAGGAAATAAAGGTTTCGGCCGGAATCGACTTATATCTTACCATGGGCGAAACCGAGGAAGTAAGAATTGTGGCCGACGACGACATTATCGACGATATTAAAACAGAAGTTAAAGACGGCGCACTTCATATTTACATGAAAAACAACAACTGGTTCAACTGGAGCCGGGCGAACAAAAGCAGAAAAGCATATGTAACCGTAAAAGAACTCGAAGCAATCAGAGCTTCGTCGGGATCCGATGTACGCACTTCGAACACATTGAAAGGCGAGCGTTTAATGGTCACAGCCAGTAGTGGCAGCGATGTCGAAATCGACGTCTTTTATAAAAATCTGAAAATTGACACAAGCAGTGGTTCCGATGCCCGAGTTAGCGGGAAAGTAAAAAATCTGGAAGCCGAATCGAGCAGCGGCAGCAGTATTAAAGCACAAGATCTTGAATCGCAAAATTGCAAGGCAAAAGCGAGCAGCGGATCAGACATTTTTGTTTCGGTTTCCGACGAATTTTATGCTCGTGCAAGCAGTGGAGCCGATATCCGGTATTCTGGAAATCCAAGTGTAAGAGACACCGACGAATCGAGCGGTGGAGATATAAAACAACGATAAGTTTTAAATATAGTTAATGGAAGGCGGATTTATCCGCCTTTTTATTTCGCGGAAATTTAAAAAAATTAAATTTGTGTTTTAATTTTAATTGAAAATGAAGCTATTCATTGTTTTATATCTGGTTAATTTTCTCCGCACGCTAATAATAATTGCAATAATTTATTATGCCATTAAACTAATATCGAAATATGTTTTGCCGATGTTAATTGACAAAGGCGTTAAAAATATGCAGCAAAAAATGCAGAACCAGCAAGGACAATATCAAAAACCTTCGCGCCCCGATGGAGAGGTTACCATCGAAACCAATAAATACAAAGACCACAACGCTGCAAACAAAGGAGAATATGTTGATTTTGAAGAGGTAGAATAACAATACAAAATCATCATTCATTTAAAATCCCTCAAATTATTTCGCAACAATTAATTATATCCTATTTTTGTCACCATTAATCTGAAAACTAAAAGATGGCACAAGAAGATATTTTTAAAAAACTGGTAGCACACTGCAAAGAATATGGTTTTGTTTTTCAATCGAGCGAAATTTACGACGGACTTGGAGCCGTTTACGATTATGGCCAGCTGGGCGTTGAACTAAAAAACAACATCAAAAAATATTGGTGGGACAGCATGGTTAAATTACACGAAAATGTAGTTGGCCTTGATTCTGCAATTTTTATGCACCCAACCATTTGGAAAGCTTCAGGCCACGTCGACGCGTTTTCCGATCCGTTAATCGATAACAAAGATTCGAAAAAAAGATACCGCGCCGATGTTTTAATCGAAGAACAACTGGCAAAAATCGAAGAGAAAATCAACAAGGAAGTTGCCAAAGCCCAAAAACGTTTTGGCGACAGTTTCGACGAACAACAATTCAGAGATACAAATCCTAGAGTTTTAGCCAATAAAACAAAATACGACGAATTACACACACGATTTGCAAAGGCTTTAAACGATGTAAATCTGGATGAACTTCGTCAGATTATTATCGATCAGGGAATTGTTTGTCCGGTTTCTGGTTCGCGCAACTGGACCGAAGTTCGACAGTTTAATCTGATGTTTGCCACCGAAATGGGTGCAACTGCTGATGGAGCATCAAAAGTTTACCTTCGCCCCGAAACGGCACAAGGAATTTTTGTAAATTATTTAAATGTACAAAAAACCGGTCGAATGAAAATTCCGTTTGGAATTGCACAGATTGGAAAAGCTTTTCGTAACGAAATTGTTGCCCGTCAGTTTATTTTCAGAATGCGCGAATTCGAACAAATGGAAATGCAGTTTTTTGTTCGTCCCGGCACCGAATTAGATTGGTTCGAAAAATGGAAAGAAACAAGAATGAAATGGCATCGTGCACTTGGCTTTGGCGACGAAAATTATCGTTTCCACGAACACGAGAAACTGGCACATTATGCAAATGCTGCAGTCGATGTTGAATATAAATTCCCCTTTGGTTTTAAAGAAGTGGAAGGAATTCACTCGCGTACCAATTTTGATCTTTCTCAACACGAAGAATATTCGGGTAAAAAAATACGCTATTTCGATCCGGAGTTAAACGAATCGTACGTACCGTTTGTGGTTGAAACATCGATTGGTGTCGACCGTATGTTTTTACAAGTAATTTCAGCTGCTTATTGTGAAGAAGAATTGGAAAAAGATTCGCGCATTGTACTTAAAATTCCAGCTGCGCTTGCACCGATAAAACTAGCAGTTTTACCTTTGGTAAAAAAAGATGGTCTGCCTGATAAAGCGAGGGAAATAATCAACAAATTGAAATTTGATTTCAACTGCCAGTACGATGAGAAAGACTCGATTGGAAAACGTTACCGCAGACAAGATGCAATAGGAACACCATTTTGTGTAACGGTTGATCATCAAACCGCCGAAGATAATACGGTAACCATTCGTTACCGCGACACCATGGAACAAGAACGTGTCGCCATCGAAAAACTTGGAGAGATAATAGGAAAGCAAGTAGGATTTAAAGATTTGTTTGTTGCGATTCAATAAAGAATTTGTCAATATTTAACCACTTTCAGGAGAACCAATAAAATGAAAAAAGTCCTGATTATAACGTATTACTGGCCTCCAAGTGGAGGTGGCGGTGTAATGCGATGGTTAAAAATGTCGAAGTTTTTACCTGAATTGGGCTGGCAACCCATTATTTACACCCCTGAAAATGCAGATGCTTCGGTTACCGATGAAAGTTTAATCCAGGAAATTCATAAGGATATTATTGAGCTTAAAACACCCATTTGGGAACCTTATAACATTTACCGGAAACTAACCGGGAAAAAGAAGGATACTAAATTTAAAGCCGGTTTTGTTTCGGAAGCTTCGTCAGGAAACTGGAAAAACAGACTTTCGGTTTTTATCCGCGGTAATTTTCTGATTCCTGATCCCCGCATGTTTTGGATTCGTCCGTCGGTAAAATACCTTTCGAAATACCTGAAAGAAAATCAGGTTGATTTAATTGTTTCAACAGGACCGCCACACAGCATGCACATTATTGCGCTTCGTTTAAAGAAGAAATTTGATATTCCCTGGATTGCCGATTTCCGTGATCCGTGGACCGATATCGATTTCTATTCAAAATTAAAGCTGACAAAATGGGCCGATAAAAAACACCATAAACTCGAAAAAGAAGTCCTTTTAAAAGCCGATCATGTGGTTACCGTTAGTCCGGGTTGTGCACGAGATTTAAATAAAATTGTGAATCGAAAAATTGAAGTTGTAAACAATGGTTTTGATCCAAAAGATTTTGAATTCGAAAAACCAAGGCTCGATAAAACATTTACCATATCGCATTTTGGTGCCTTTAACAAAGACCGAAATCCCATTGCGCTTTGGAAAGTTTTAGGTGAACTGTCAAAGCAAAATTCAACATTCAAAAAGCTACTCCGTATTCAGTTAATCGGGCAAACCGATGATTCTGTCATTCAGGAGATCAATAAAAATAATCTGTCTGAAAATATTCTGCAAATCGATCATTTACCACATTTTGAAGGTTTACAAAAACTTGCCGGATCTCAGCTTCTGTTACTGCCCTTAAACAACGCACCAAATGTTATGGGAATTCTTCCGGGAAAGATGTACGAATACATGGCACTGCGCAGACCGATTCTCGCGCTTGGCCCGATTGAAGCCGATTATGCAAAAATAATTAATGAAACAAATTCCGGAAAAGTGCACAATTTTAACGATTCAGGAAAAATAAAAGAATCGCTTACGACTTACTTTGAGTTATTCCAAAATAATAAATTAGAGGTAGATTCGAGTTCGTATGAAAAATATTCCCGAAAAAATCTGGCAAAAAAAATTATTGAATTAATTCAATAATTTACTTTTTCAGAAAAGGATGATAATCGCCTGTTAATCCAACTGGTTTTGTATTCCGAACATAATCAGTTAATTCTATACTTTCGCGGGCGTCATCAATTCCAAAACCATTTCCGTTTAATATATTCTGATACGTTTCGGTGTGTAAATCGGTAAATCCTCCGCTAAATTCAACTTCTTCTCCATCGACTGTAATCGAACGATAGGTACGCATTCCTTTGTCGGTGGCAACTTTTGGAAGGTCGTTATAATCCAGACTCAAAAACCAGCGAACGCGCGCTTTTTCCAGCTGTAGATAACCGGCTGCTTTATTGGGTTCGTACAAATGCACAACATTCTTTTTTACGTCGCCAAAAATCCAGGTAATCATATCGAAAAAATGAATGCCAATATTGGTGGCCACACCACCCGACTTCTGAATATCGCCTTTCCAGCTTTTAAAATACCATTTACCGCGGGTTGTAATGTAACTTAAATCGATGTCGTACATTTTATCGCCGCCTTCGTCAATTTTCTTTTTCAGATCCAAAATGGTTTTATGATAACGCAATTGCAAAACCGTGTAAACACGTTTCCCTGTTTCGGCTTCAATGTCTTTTATAATATGCATATCTTCCGGGAAAATCACCAGGGGTTTTTCGCAAATGGCATCGGCACCATTTCTAAGTGCAAAACGAATATGCGAGGGGTGCATATAATTTGGAGTACAAATGCTTACAAAATCGACCGGGTCATTTTTCATGCTCAGATCGTCCATGTATTTATCGAAATTTTCGTGTTCAAGAAAAAACTCGGCTTCGGGGAAATAACTGTCAATTCTTCCCATCACGTCAAAGCGATCGGTTGCGCACACCAAGGTGTTACCGGTTTCTTTAATGGCTTTCATGTGCCTGTCGGCGATGTAACCCGCTGCTCCAATTAATGCAAATTTTTTCATTCGATAAATTTATTGTTTTAAAACCAGGTATTCTCCTTTTAATTCGTATTGTTCGTTTGTTTCTTTACAAAGCAGATCATCGCCTAAAAGATATCCTGATCTGCTCACCCATCCGTTTTGTTTTGCAGGAACACCAACCATTAACGCAAATGGTTTCACATCCTTTGTTACCACTGCTCCGGCTCCAATAAAACAATATTCGCCCAGGGTAGTACCGCAAACAATGGTTGCATTAGCGCCAATACTAACACCTTTTTTTACCAGCGTTGTTTTAAATTCCTGCTTGCGCTCAACCGCACTGCGCGGATTTAGAACATTGGTAAAAACCATCGACGGCCCCAAAAAAACGTCATCTTCACAAATCACTCCTTCATAAAGCGAAACATTGTTTTGAACTTTTACATTGTTCCCGATAGAAACCTTGTTTCCAACAAAAACATTTTGCCCCAACACACAATTTTCTCCAATTTTTGAGGTCCCCATAATGTGACAAAAATGCCAGATTTTAGAACCTTCTCCAATTTTGGCTCCTTCATCGACAACTGCAGTTTCGTGTATAAATGTGTTACTCATAATAAATTGTAATGTGTAAAAATTACTTGAAGAATTCTTTAATCGCATCAACAATAAATTTTAACTGATCTTCCAGTAATTCAGTATGCATCGGCAGTGATAAAACTGTTTCGGCTAACTTTTCGCTCACCGGAAAATCTCCGGCTTTGTAACCTAAATATTGATAAGCTTCCTGCAAATGTAATACTCCCGGATAATACACCATTGATGGAATTCCTTTTGTTTTTAAAAATTGCTGAAGTTCATCGCGCTTTTCTGTAATTATGGTGTACTGATGAAACGTATGTGTACTGTAATTTACTCTTTCCGGAATTTCAATTTCTTTGATTTCAATTAAATGTTCATCGTAATAAAAAGCAGCTTCTTGCCGGGCAGCGATGTGTTTGTTTAAATATTTCAGTTTAACTTCGAGAATTGCCGCCTGAATACTGTCTAATCTTGAATTAACTCCAATTCTTTCGTATTGGTATTTTTGCTTCATTCCGTGATTGGCAATGGAACGAATAATTGCAGCCAGGTTTTCATCGTTGGTATAAATTGCTCCACCATCTCCAAAAGCACCTAAATTTTTTGAAGGAAAAAAAGAGTTGCATCCGATGTTCCCGATTGTTCCGGCTTTTTGTTTTATATCATTGCTGAATATAAAATCGGTACCCAAAGCCTGACATGCATCTTCAACAACGTACAAATTATGTTTTACTGCGATTTCTTGTATCGACTCCAAGTCAGCACACTGTCCAAATAAATGAACCGGAACAATTGCTTTAGTTTTTTCGCTTATTACACTTTCGATCAACGAAGTATTGATATTAAATGTTCCAGGTAAAACATCAACAAAAACGGGTTTTAATCCAAGCAAAGCAATAACTTCAACAGTTGCAATAAATGTAAAAGGTGTAGTAATTACTTCGTCGCCGGGTTTTAAATCAAGCGCCATAAATGCAATCTGCAAAGCATCGGTGCCATTTCCACAGGCTATTACGTTGGAATTTAAATAGTCCGAAAGTTTCTCCTCAAAATCTATGGCTTTCCCACTTTTTATAAACTGAGTCGATTTTATTACCGCTTGTATGGCAGCGTCGATCTCCTCTTTCATTGTGAGGTACTGACCATACAAATCGGACATGTGGATGGTTTGCATATATTATTTAGTTAATTAAAGTCTACAAAAACAAAAATAGAATATTAATTTCTTTCTTCCTTAAAAAGTGATTGAACTTCGATTTTATTTGTGAAGATTTACGATTTTGCAACACAGAAATCTTTTAGATAAATGGCAATTTTATCGGCAGCATCGCCATTCCCATATGGTTTTAGCGAAAAATCTACTTTGTGATTTAATACCTGATTTGCTCTTTCGAGAATTCTATCAGTGCTGGCTCCCACCAAATAATTATAGCCCAATTCAACCAGTTCTGTCCACTCGGTTTCGTCACGGATAATCAAACATTGTTTTTCGAAAAAGAAAGATTCTTTTTGTAAACCTCCGCTATCGGAAATTACAAATGCACATTTTTTTAATAGTTCAATCATATCGAAATATCCCACAGGTTCAATTGGCAGAAAATTCAACGTTATATTTTCTTTTGCCAGAATATTTTTTGTGCGTGGATGAATAGGTAAAACAATATTGAAACGATCGGATAATAAATTTAAAGCATCAATAATAGCAGTTAATCTGCTTAAATCATCGGTATTTTCCTGGCGGTGAAGTGTGGTTAAAACCACCGGTTTTTTGCTTTCCGAAATTTCGGGTAACAAAGTTGATCTTTCGGCAGAAAACTGGCTGTAATACAATGCTACGTCGTACATTACGTCGCCAATATTTTCAACACTGTTTTCAAAATTATCAAAACCCTCTTTTACTAAATTATCGACAGCAGTTTGTGTTGGACAAAATAATACACTCGAGATTCGGTCGGTTAAAATACGGTTGATTTCTTCGGGCATTTTCATATTAAAACTGCGTAAACCAGCTTCGACGTGTGCAACCGGAATATGTAATTTACTGGCTGCCAAAGCACCCGCCAGCGTAGAGTTGGTATCGCCAAAAACCACTACCACATCAGGTTTTTCGATTAAAAGAACCTTTTCAATCTCTTCTAACATTCGGCCGGTCATTGCACCGTGCGAGAGCGAATTTATTCCCAGGTTGTATTTCGGCTCGGGAATGTCCATTTGTTTGAAAAAAATTTCGGCCATATTTTCGTCGAAATGCTGTCCGGTATGCACCAACACCTCTTCGATATTGTGATTGATAAATTGTCTGCTTAAAGCAGCAGCCTTTACAAACTGCGGACGCGCACCTACGATTGTGAGAATTTTTGGCATTATTTAAAATATTAGCTTTATAAAACCTCAAAAGTACTATTTTTGATTTGGAACAGTTATGGGAAAAAAGATTTTATTATTTACAGATGGTTTTCCATTCGGGAAAGGAGAATCTTTTCTTGAATCAGAAATACAGGAATGGGGAAAAAGAAATTCGATTGAATTAATAATTTTTCCTTTGCTCACTAATGCCGGAAAAAAGAGAAAACTTCAAAGCAATGTCCGGGTAGATCAGAATTTGTATAAAAAGCTTCATTTTTACGAGAAGCGAATCTTCTTTTTATTTCCTATCATCTTTTTAAATCCATTTTTCTGGAAAGAAATAGTGCGTTATCCGGCCGTTTTTTTTCAGTTTAAAAAATTGAGGAAATTAATTGCTGCATCCACTTTTTCGTGGATCGCTTTTCGGTATCTGAAAACTCATTATCTAAAAGAGTTAAACGAACAAACCATTTTTTACTCGTACTGGTTTTATTATGCCGCCTACGCCGGAGCACTTTTAAAAAGAAAAAAGTTTGATTTTACGCTCGTTACACGGGCACATGGCACCGACGTATTTCAGAACAGAAAAGATACCGGGAGTTATATTCCATTCAGAAAATTTCCAATTTCGAACTATTTCGATGCGATTTTTCCGGTTTCTGAAGAAGGGAAAAGATACCTGAATAGTAACCAGAACATTCCAGTATCCAAAATTCAGGTTGCAAATCTGGGGATACAAGTTCCGGATAAAATGGCAAACTTTTCTGTTTCAAATCAACTTCATGTTTTATCGTGCAGTAATTTGGTTGAAGTAAAACGAGTCGAGCTGATTGTAAAAGGATTAGCAAGATTTAAAAAAACACACCAAACCATAGAATTAAGCTGGACTCATATAGGCGATGGAAAATTGAAAGAAATAATTATTGAACAAGCGAATAAAGCATTAGTTCCTTTGGACATTAATTTCGAAATGCTGGGACATTTGCCCAATACAGATGTTTTTAATTACTACCAAAATAACAATGTCGATTGTTTTGTAAACTGCTCGTCGAGCGAAGGACTTCCGGTTACCATTATGGAAGCGTTGTGTTTTGGAGTACCGGTTTTAGCAACTTCGGTTGGAGGAATTCCGGAAGCCGTTTCAGAACAGACAGGATTTCTGCTTGACAAAGATTTTTCGATGCAGGAATTTACCGAGGGATTATATAAAATGCTCGAGTTTAAAGACATCGAAAAAAGAGAAACGATTGCAAAATGGGGACGAAATAAATTCAACGCTGAGCTAAATTATAATGACTTTATTAATACTATTTCCAGTTTTTAAAAACTGAAACTTTTATCTTTATCCTTTTTATAATACTTAATTTGCAGCTATTAAATATTTACTTATTAACAAAAAGTTTATTGCTGATAAAGCCTATAAGTTGTTTGGACTTTCATAAAGATTAAATTATATGTCGATTGCAAAAAAGATCTATTGGACTATACCAGCCTTAATAAAAAGAAATATTGAAAACATGTTTAAGTACAGTAAACGTACTAATCTTGCCAACAAAATTTAAAAGAGTTTTTTTATGATGACCTATTTAAATTACCGTACGTTTTTCACAATAAAAACAAAATGTATTTTAGGAAGAATATGAATAAGGGGCAGGTAGAAAGTAACTATAAATCATTATTGGCTGAGCATGACAAAAGATCACCTCACCGATATTTAACAAGTACCTTTCATCCAGAAAACGGCGATATAATAATTGATGTTGGAGCAGCTGAAGGAATTTCTGCTTTAAATAATATTGAAAAAGCGAAAAAAATATTTCGAGAAGAGAAAAACCTAAAGATTAATTTATGTACATATAGCAAACAAAAGGATGGTGAACTATTTAACGAACTTTTAAGAAAGAATAATTTCGAAATCGAATTCTCGAAAGAATTTATGTTGTCCGTTTATCCATCTGAATCTGAAGAGCCATATTTACGCAGAGGTTTAATTCGAGCTCAAAAAATTTATAATTAGAGTTTATGGAATTTCTATTAACAATTGGTATTCCTTCTTACAACCGAAGCATACAATTAAAAAGACTTACAAAACAATTATTAAAATTAAAGTCAAAAAAAATTGAATTTATTTTTTCTGATGATTGCTCATCAGACAATGAAGTAATAAAACACCTGCGTGAATTTAAAGAAAAAGATGAGCGCGTTTCGCTTTATGAGAATAAAACTAATCTGGGAATCACAAAAAACTATTATTCAACATTACAATTAGCCAAAGGCAAATATGTAATGCTCCTAAGTAATGAAGATCAGATTCCAATTAATTTTGAGCAAGTAGTTTTGCCATTATTAGAAAAAAATAATTACAATGCAATTTTTGGATTCCTAAAAAGACCTGATGAAAAGGACTACTTGTACAACAATGAACACCCAGAAGAAGACATTTCTGATATCGAACTTATAAAATTAAACTATGCAAACATAGTGTTCAGAGGACACATCAGCAGTCAGATTTACAAAAAATCTAAAATTGATTTTAAAATACTTGAAAAAATTTCAGCTCTAAAAGATAACTATTGGCCCATCGCGCCAGTTACTTTAATGATGATGAAAACAAAAAATGTACTTATAACGAATTATTCATTTGTAATTGTTGGAGCAGATTGTGTGCCTGAAACAGAAATCTCGTTAAAGTCGAGCAAAAAAAAGAAACAAATCAGACATCTTTTTTCACTTGAAAAAAGGGCAGATCTTTATAGTTATTACATTAAACTAATTATTGAAAGAGAAAATACTGAAGAATTCCTAAAAGTCCTTGCCCGATATTTCATTTTTTTCGTCTTTCAAAAAAAGAGAACCGGAATCAGCCAGTTGAAAAGTATCAATTCGATTAAAAAACACGAAGAAGTTGGTAAATATTTTAAAGAAGAATTGAGAAAAAAATATTTTACTTACTACTTCATGTTTTTAAAAGCATGTATTAATAAATACTTGTATGCTATTAAAAATCAAATTCGTATAAAATAGAAAAGTGTAAAAAAACATGAAAACAGGTATAGTTTATTTTTCAAAAAGTCAGAATATTGGTGATGATATTCAAAGTTACGCTGCAGCAAGATTAGTAACCAATCCTGTTTTTATTGAAAGGGAAAAGCTTAATGAAGTTACAAATGAATTACCTGCAATTATTAGTGGTTGGTTTATGCATAATCCCGAAAACTTTCCTCCTTCCGAAAAAATAAATCCTTTATTTATTTCTTTCCATGGAAAATCATCGGTTGTTAATAAGAAACACATTGATTACTACAAAAAGCATGAACCAATTGGATGTAGAGATTATAGTACGCTAAGATTATTCAAATCGATCGGGATAGATGCCTACTTTTCGGGTTGTGCAACATTAACGCTTGATTCTCCTGTTAGCGAAAACGAAAGAGGTGATGAAATAATAATTGTAGATTTATTAAGGGCTAATTATACAAATGACTATAGAAATACGATAAAAGAAAATATTATTCCAAAAGAATGGAGGGATAA
>JBNKOT010000429.1:0-3261 GCA_050294855.1 Draconibacterium sp.
GTCGTGCAATGGATTATTTCGAAAAAGATGACGAAATTGATGCATCGAAAGTTGTTGTTTTTGGGCATTCGAGATTGGGAAAAACATCGTTGTGGGCCGGTGCTACCGATGAACGATTTGCCGCAGTGATCTCGAACAATTCGGGATGCGGAGGTGCAGCACTTTCGAAACGAAGAGTGGGCGAAACTGTCTGGCGAATCAACACCAGTTTTCCGCATTGGTTTTGCCGGAATTTCAGGCAATACAATAAAAACGAACACAAATTGCCGGTCGATCAGCACGAATTAATTGCGCTAATAGCGCCTCGCCCTGTTTACATTGCCAGTGCCGAAGAAGACCAATGGGCCGATCCAAGAGGTGAATTTTTATCTGCTTATTATGCGACTCCGGTTTATGAATTGTACGAAAAAACAGGAATTAATTCGGATGTGATGCCACCGGTTAATCAACCCATTCAAAATACAGTTGCTTATCATATCCGAACCGGAAAACACGATGTAAGCGATTTCGACTGGGAGCAATACATTAAATGGGCAAAAAAGGAACTAATTGAATAGAAACTTTGTTTTCCTGAATTCAAGCTTTCGCGTTTTTTCGTCCGACAGAATTAATAAATTATAGAAATATCACATAAATTATTTAAAATGAAACGATTCACATTTTTGCTTTTAATTGTTGTAGTTGCAACCTCCTGTAATAGTTTGTCGAAATCAAAAACAAAGAGTTTGTTTAATGGTGTTGATTTAAGCGGCTGGCATGTCGATGTGCCGGAGATGGATAACAATGCGGATGCCCGAAATCCTTTTATTGTTCGCGATTCCTTGTTGGTGAGTTTGGGAACACCAGGTGGACATTTGATTACCGATTCGGTGTATCAGAATTATCGTTTGGATGTTGAATACCGTTTTGCCGGCGAACCCGGGAATTGTGGCGTTTTGGTTCATTCATCAATACCAAGAGCATTGTACGGAATGTTTCCAAAGTCGCTCGAAGTTCAGGGAATGCATGAAAATGCCGGTGATTTCTGGTGTATTGTTGAAGACATTACAGTCCCGAATATGGAAGAACGTCGTGGACCGAAAGAAGAGTGGGGAATTACAGAAGGCAAACGCCGCCGTATTCCAAACCTGACCGATGGCTCGGAAAAATTGTTGGGAGAGTGGAATAAAATGGTTGTGGAATGTGTGGCCGACACCATCAAAGTTTGGGTAAATGATGACCTTGTAAATTTTGGTTACAATTGTACCACTACCAAAGGACAGATTGCAGTACAGGCCGAAGGTTCGGAAGTAGAATTTAGAAAACTGGATATCACACCAATAAAAATGATTACGAAATAATTGGAAATCATTTTCCGACAGTTATGAAAAGTTTATTTCAAATTTTATTTTTTGCAGCTCTCATCTCTTGCCAAGCGCAAAAAGCAAATCAAACGATTCGAATTGAAGGTGAACTACAACAGTGGCATAAAATAACCTTGGTAATCGATGGTCCGCAAACTTCGGAATGGGCAAAAGAGAATCCATTTCTCGATTATAAACTGGAAGCGACCTTTTCGAAAGGAAATAGTTCGTTTACAGTTCCGGGATATTTTGCGGCCGATGGAAATGCTGCTGAAACTTCTGCCGATGAAGGGAGCATTTGGAAAGTACATTTCAGACCCGATGAACCCGGAACATGGAATTACAAAATTTCTTTCAGAAAAGGAAAAAATATTGTTGTAATTGATGGAGAAAATATTGGTGATCCGGTTGCTTTGGATGGTGCCGAAGGCAAAATAGAAATTGCAATTTCGGATAAAACCGGTGATGATTTTAGGGCAAAAGGAAGAATTATAAACGGCGGCAAAGGATATTTTAAATTTCAGAATAGCGATGAAATCTGGATAAAAAATGGCGCCGATAGTCCCGAAAATTTTCTGGCTTTTGCCGACTTCGACCAAACTTCCCGTTTTACTCTAAAAAAAGTGATTCGCGAAGGTGAAGCAAATCCAGACGGTGGATTACACAAATACGAACCACATGTAAAAGACTGGGAAGAAGGAAATCCGGGCTGGAAAAACGGCAAAGGAAAAGGAATATTCGGGGCATTAAATTACCTGAATTCTGTGGGTGTAAATTCTGTGTACATGCTAACCATGAATATTATGGGCGACGGGAAAGATGTCTGGCCTTATTCCGATCATAACGAACGTTATCGTTTCGACTGCAGTAAATTGGATCAGTGGGAAACTGTTTTTGATTACATGGAACAATTGGGAATCATGAATCATTTTGTATTGCAGGAAACCGAGAACGAAGTGCTGCTCGACAACGGTTACACCGATGTTCAGCGAAAACTTTATTTGCGCGAATTGGTGGCACGTTTTGGACATCACTTGGCAGTGTCGTGGAATTTGGGAGAAGAAAACGGCCCAACCAACTGGTCGCCAATCGGACAAACAGATGCTCAGAAAAAAGCAATGGCCAATTATCTGAAAGCCGTAAATCCATATCCATCGATTGTTGTTTTGCACACCCATTCAAACGATGAGCATCAGGATAAATATTTGAATCCGATGCTGGATTTTAAAAATCTGGATGGTCCGTCGATGCAAATTGGCCAACCAAAAAAAGTACATGAGCGAATTAAAAAATGGGTAATTGAATCGGAGAAAGCTGGTAAGCGCTGGTTGGTTAATCTCGACGAAATTGGTCCTGCTTGGAAAGGTGCAATGCCCGATGCTTTTGATGCGAATCACGATACCATTCGAAATCAATGTTTATGGGGGACTTTATTAGCCGGAGGTACTGGAGTGGAGTGGTATTTCGGTTACCGATATCCCGATAATGATTTGGAAATGGAAGATTTTCGTAGTCGTGAAAATTGGTGGAAACAATCTACGATTGCTACTCAGTTTGTAAAACAATTTCCGCTGGAAGAAATGAAAAGTGCGGATAAACTGATCGATCAAAAAGATGCTTATTGTTTGGCAAAAAAAGGCGAAATCTATCTTGTTTATTTGCCCGCAGGAACAAAAAAGGCAAAATTAAAACTGGAACGGAAATCGTATTCAGTCCAATGGTTTAATCCACGAACTGGTGGCGAATTGAAAAATGGTTCAGTCAAAGAAATAAACGGAAAAGGATTTGTAAACCTTGGCATGCCACCTTCCGATTCTGATCAGGATTGGGTAGTGCTTGTGCAATAATTTTTTGTACAAATTTCTAAAATAATTATGCCTTTTATCGAGGCTTAATCGTTTGATTTTAATAGGCTAAA
>JBNKOT010000430.1:0-3078 GCA_050294855.1 Draconibacterium sp.
GAATATCCTGAAATGGAAGATTTGCAAAAGAAATTCAGAGAATTAGCAAAAGTAAAAGAAGGAGAAAAAACTCAAATGATTGTTCGTGTCGGACGTGCGAAAATTTCTTATAAATCGTGGAGAAAAATGCCAGAAGATTATATTATGGAATAATAATATAACTTTGAGAAATAAGAAAAAAAACAACGAAATGCCAACAATAAATATACCTAATGCAGGGCAATTTGGTAAATTCGAACTTTAAAGCTTTTCATAAACAAAGTAGCGGTTTGATAGTGAATTGCATTGAAACCTGGCACTACACATAGCCAACCGTTGTGTGTAAGCTTGAAAAAAAGCCACGACAGAAAATATTTCACGATAATGTCCAAAAACGAAAACCTTAATTGTCTTTAGAATAAATCAATACTTTTAAAGAATGAAACAGTTTTTATTATTACTACACGAAGACATTGAAAAAATGGAAAATTTATCGCCAAAGGAAATGGAAGAATTGGCGAATGCTCATATGACTTGGGCCGAAAAATTAGCTGAATCGGAACATTTAATTTCAGGAGATGGGTTACAACAGAAAGGCGTTTTGATTTCGGGCAAAAATGCTGTTGTCAAAGATGGACCTTATTTGGAATCGAAAGAAATAATTGGAGGTTATTATCTTTTACAAGCTCAAAACTTGGAAACAATAGTAGAAATTGCCAAAAAGTGTCCTTGTCATATTTGGGGTGGAACAACCGAAATTAGGCAAATTATGGATATGGAAGATTATGAGCAATCCAACTGTTGAGACTAATTACCGAGCGATTTACGGCAAGCTTTTTTCGGCTCTGACTCGCCAATTTGGGATACAATATTTTTCAGAAATCGAAGATGCTATCCAAAACAGTTTTTTAAAATCGGTAAAGAATTGGAAACCCGACAATACACCGAAAAAGAAAGAAGATTGGCTCTACATAACAGCAAAGAACGATTTGTTGAACCAGTTAAAACATAACAACAAAACAACTGATTTAGAAGTTTATCAAACAACAAGTTATTCCGAGCCAAAAACAAATGATTTACGTTTAGAAACAATATTTCTTGTCGCTTCATCAGAAAGTATTTCTCAGCAAGCTAAAATAGTTTTCGTTTTAAAAAACATATTCGGACTTGGAGTTCAAGAGATTGCAGAGAGCACCTTACTTGGTAACGAGGCCATTTACAAAATGGTCAAAAGGTCAAAATCTTCGCTTCAAGACGAATATAAAGACCGACAAATTTCTGGAATCTTAAAAAGTATCCAAAATGAAGAAATTTCTTTGGTCGAAGAAGTTTTATATGCAGTTTTTAATTCAGGATTCGATTCGTTCAACGAAAAACAAAAATCAATCGTAAATAAAGATTTATGTTTGGAATCTTTTGCCCTTGCCAAAATCTTATTCAACGATTACAACCAACAATCTACGAGCAATTTATTGTCCCTTTTTTGCTTTCATATAGCGAGAATAGAAGCTAAAATAAGTGATGGAAACTTGATTTCCTTTTTCAATCAAGACCGCAAAAAATGGAATAATGAAATGATTAATCTCGGTTTTCATTATCTAAAAAAGCCTGACAAAATCAGTAAAATTTATATTGAAACTTTGATTGTGAGCAAGTATATGACAACGCTTTCTTTCACCATTGATTTTTGGAAAGACATTATCAAACTTTACGAAATCCTGTTACAAATTTCGCCTTCGCCAATCATCGAAATCAATTATTGTTTCTGTCTGTACAAAGCTAAAAGAAAGGAAGAAGCCATAAATTTATTGGAAAAATTAGAACGTGAATTGACATCCGAACACATTTATCTATCGCTAGTAAAAGCAACTTTTTTAAGTGAAACAAATCCTAAAGAATCAGAAAAAATAACTGCAAGTATAATTACAAAAATGAGCCAAGACCTACGTAAAAAGTATGTGTTGGAATCCAAATTTATAAACTTATAATTCAATGAAAGCACTAATAAAATTAGCACTTTTAATTGCAACGATGTTTATAATTGTATCGTGTAATTCCGGAACAAACGAAAAGAAAAATAATTCAGAAAAAGCAGTAGAAAACTTCGATTGGCTACTCGGAAAATGGGAAAGATTACACGAAGAAACGGGCAAAAAAACATTTGAAAACTGGGAAAAAATAAGTCAAAACGAATATTCGGGAATTGGTTTTACATTGCAAAACGCAGACACGATTAAGCAAGAGAAAATACGAATTACAAAACAAAACGGAAGATGGGTTTTAATCGTGAAAGTTCCCGAAGAAACCGAATCAATTACCTTTCCGATTACTGAACAGAAAAACGATGGGTTTACTTGTACAAACGACTCGTTGGACTTTCCAAAACAAATCAAATATTGGAAAAATGGAAAGAAAATAAACGCTTTGGTTTCTGGAGATTCATTAAAAATAGACTTTGAATTTGAACGATTGAAATAAGTCGAGTAGGTAACGGGGAATTGCACCCCTAAACCACTCATCCGTCAGCTGACGGATGCTTGACAGTCTCCCGTTACACGGCTTCTCGAAGTAGAACTCTTCGGCTGAAAACCATACGTGCAATGCACAAACAGAATGGGAAAACACTAATAAATGCTCGTTGACCAATTCCATGCAAAAATACCTGGCTTTCGCCGAAACCGACGATACTTGTTATTCGTTTACAAACCTGCTGATTTAAGGACACATTATTAAATCGATTTATCCACATATACAAAACTTGTGATAACGGGAAATCAGGATAAAGGAACAAATTAACTCATAAAAATGATGTCAGAATTGCAGAACAACTATGATTGGTAAAAACTGCAAACTGAAAGAAAAATCACTGAAATTAAGTTGGTAAAAAAGGAACTCCAGACAAATCTCAGATTTTTAACATGCAAGGATCTGACTAAGTACACCATCCGGAATATCAATAATTTTACTCCTCTATTGTTGCTCAAACTCTTAACAACTTTGATGCGGGATGAAAAATCATAAACAAAACTTTTTAAACAAAGCCTACATACCTGCATGAATAAAAAATGCATTTTATGAAATATAAAATGCAAATTCGAT
>JBNKOT010000431.1:0-1502 GCA_050294855.1 Draconibacterium sp.
GTATTTATTGCATGGATATTCAGATGATGAAACCGGCTGGATTCAGTTTGGAGAAGCAAATATGATCGCCAACAAAGGAATAAGAGCCGGTGATTATCCTCCGTGTATTATTGTAATGCCCGACGGAAAAGTGTCGTGGTATTGTAATAATATCGACGGAACTGATTCTTGGGAAGATATGTTTATTCAGGAATTTATCCCTTTTATTGAGAAAGAATACCGCGTGCGTTCGAAAAAAGAATTTAGGGCAATCGCCGGACTTTCGATGGGAGGTTACGGTGCTTTGATGTTGTCGATGCACAATACCGAATTGTTTTCTTCGTGTGTAGCAATGAGTGCCGGTGTTTTTACCGACGAAGAAATTATTGCCGATGATTCGTACGACGGATATTTTAAAAACATATACGGAGCAAAGCCTGCAAACGATGTTAGTGAACATTGGAAAGCGAACAGTCCACTGCATTTATTAGATCGTATTGAAGCCGATAAACTGAAGTCGGTGAGTTATTATATCGATTGTGGCGACGATGATTTTTTATACAAAGGAAATGCGGCCTTGCACGTTAAAATGCGTGATCTCGGTATTTCGCACGAATATCGCGTAAGAAATGGTGGTCACGAATGGAGTTACTGGCGCACCGGTTTATACGACGGACTAAAATTTATTTCAGCAAAATTTCATCGATAGAATTTTCATTGAAATGCCGGGAACCAAACAACAATATTTAAATTGAACAAAACAATTTCCATATTTTTTGCCTGTTTTAGCTTTCTCTTTTTAGCTGAAATTCATGCTCAAACGCAAGCCGATTTTCGATGGGGGAGCGCGTATTATTTTAATCTGAACATTGGCGAATCTTTAAGTTTTCAGGATAAAGAAATCAAACTTTTACAAATCGTAAATCATTATAACCAGTTTAAAATTGGAGCCGACACCGTTTGGCTAAAAGTTAGTCGGCGAAGTATTCCACAGCTTGTTAATGGCCTTAAGATTTTTATTGCCGACAATAAAAATGTAAAGGCACTTACCGATGATCCTGAAATTCATAATTTGCTAAAAAAGGATGTGCTTGTTTGTTTGTCGAACTTTGAAGATATGATGTTGGATCCAAATCAATACACATTCCCAATAAGTTTTAACGACGGTTTTTTGTGGAAGGCAGAAGAAAGCGACAACATGTTTTCGTACGAAGGTAAAGTGAACAATAAATATTGCTCTCATCCGGGAATAAATTTCGATTTGCACGATGCGCGTGGTTTAGAAAAACACTGGATTGTTGCTCTGGAGAACAGTACCGTAATTTGGGTGGAGTATAATATTCCAAATGCGTCTAAATTAGAAGCTTGTGTGCTGCTTGAAAGTAATTCGCAGCCTGGAATTTATTACGTTTATAGCCATTTATACAGTAAAAATTTAAACGTTTCAAAAGGAGATAATTTGGTTCGGGGTGAATTAATTTCAACCGCCTGGGGCGACGAAAATCTTGGATTTTTACATTTCT
>JBNKOT010000432.1:0-4866 GCA_050294855.1 Draconibacterium sp.
TCTGACGAGTCGATTAGTATTTGCCCGTTTTCAGCCAATAAATCTTTTAAATGAAGCAGCAGCGTTTTTAAACCGGCTTTGGTTTTTCCAATTCCGGTTCCGTTCATCAATAACAAAATGGTATCGTATTTTGCAGCGGAATATTCGTAAATATCTTTGTGAACGATTTTTTGAATACCACGTTTTTTTAGAACGTCAACCGCTTTTTCAGAAATTTCGAGTGCAGTAACATTGTATCCTTTTTTTTGAAGCAAAATGGAATGACAACCGGCAGCTGCTCCAATATCCAGTACTTTTCCACGGCACATTTTAAGAGCGGTTTGTTCGATAATCGGCATTTCTTTTTCTCCACGGAATAAATACGACACAGGAATCTGTTCGTCTTCTGTATAGTTTGTATTTATTATCAGATCGGGAGTTTTTGCTTTTTCAAAATAGTCAAAAATTGCATCTCCAAAAGGATCGCTCATAATTCTAATTTTATACGAAGGTAAGCTATATTTTTTCTATTTTAGAGACATCAACTAAAAAACCAAAATAATGACCAGAAATCTTCTATTGTTGTCTGTTTTTATCGTTCTATTTAGCAGTTGTCAACAAAAAAATACAAGTTCGGATTGGCGTGGTCCAAATCGCGACGGCATTTACATCGAATCGAATCTATTGAAAAAATGGCCGGAAAAAGGTCCTGAATTGCTGTGGTCGTTCGAAGGATTAGGATTTGGTCATAGCAGTGCTGCCATTGCCAATAATAAGGTTTATGCGACCGGAATTAAAGATACAACTACCTCGATGGGAACACTTTTTACTTTTGATTTGAAAGGTAATTTGCTTTGGAAAAAAGATTTTGGGAAAGATTTTGTCAATAATTTTCAAGGAACTAGAGCAACACCAATTGTTGTGAACGATCTGTTGTACATCGAAAGCGGAATGGGAGCGGTTTACTGTTTGAATGCAGAAACCGGAGAAAATGTATGGTCGGTAGATTTTGTTCAGGATTTGGGTGTCGATTCGGTGATTTTATTCGGATATGCCGAATCGGTATTAATCGATGGCGATCAGCTAATTTGTGTGCCGGGCGGGAAAGAAAACAATGTGGTTTCACTCAATCGTTATACCGGAGATATTATTTGGAAATCGGCCGGAGAAGGCGAAGCAGCCACTTACAATTCGCCCATTTTAATCGATCGAAACGGACTGAAATTAGTAATTGCAATGACCTCGAATTCCATTTTGGGAATCGATGCCAAAACCGGCGAAAAATACTGGCGTGTAGAGCAAACACAAATGAATAAAATACATGCAAACACTCCGCTGTATCCCGATGGTAAACTCGTGGTTTCGAGTGCAGGAGGAGAAAAAACATCGGGACTTGTGCAACTTCAACTCGCTAAAGATGGAAAAAGTGTTAGCGAGGTTTGGCGCAATAAAAAATTCAGAAATCTGATGGGCGGTTTAGTGAAAATTGATTCTTGTTTGGTTGGCTCTGCCTACATGAAAAACGACTGGCAGGTGATTAACTGGAATACCGGTGAAATGTTGGCTCAAAATAAAGATTTGGCCGGTGGTGCAATTCTGTATGCCGACGGACTTTTTTATTGTTATGCAGAGCGTTCAGGCGAAATTGCCCTGGCAGCCGCAACACCCGAAAAATTTGAAATTATAAGCAAATTCGAAGTCCCGCTGGGTACAAACGAACATTGGGCTTGTCCTGTAATTCATGAAGGAATTTTATATGTACGACATGGAAATGCTTTGATGGCCTATAATATTTTACAAAAATAACAAGTTTGGGCAGCTTTATTTTTAACCTGAGCTCGCTAATTTTAATCGAACTCAGGTTTTTAGTATTTACCTTGCTCGCTTCAGCACAGTAAGTGCAATTTATATTCCCGAAGATTTAGAAAAATGGCAAGCTTCAGGCGATGGAAAAACATACGTTACGTGTGGAAAAAAAGGATCGAAATTATGGCCATAAATCGGTGGCAAACATTAATTGATATTGCCGACTGGAGGCCTTTATGAGTCGAAATTATGGATCTTCGTATGCGTGGTACGGGTAGCGAACTTGGTAAATGTATAATTCGAGATCTGGAAATTATTGGCGAGCCAGTTAAATAAAAATATCTCCGATCAGGTAAGTAATTGCTTTTCCTCCAATTGTTGTTCTGTCGTTTAAATATTCGCAATACAATTCACCACCGCGAGCCGATATTTGTTTGGCATGTAATTGTTTTTTGTTTAATTCTTTTGCCCAAAACGGAATTAATATTGTATGTGCCGAGCCTGTTACCGGATCTTCATCTACTCCAACTGCCGGGGCAAAAAATCGGGAAACAAAATCAAATTTTTCTGATTTGGCAGTACAAATTATTCCACGTGTTTTCGATTCCAGAATCTTTTGAAAATCGGGAATTAACTGAATAATTTCATGCTCATTATTGTAGATCAGCATCAAATCATCGCGGCCTTTAATACATTTAACAGGTGCAATATTAAAAGCGTCTTTCAGATTATTCGGAATATCGACTTCTGAAATGTTTGAAGTTGGAAAATTCAACACCAGAAAATCATCGACGTTTTTTACGGTTAAAGTTCCGCTTCTCGATTCGAATTGAATTTCTTTTTCAGTATAATTCAAATGATTAAAAATTACATGAGCGCTTGCCAGTGTTGCGTGTCCACATAAATCCACTTCAGCGCCGGGAGTAAACCAACGAATCTGAAAACCGTTTTCAGCAGGAATAAAAAAAGCCGTTTCCGATAAATTGTTTTCCAATGCAATGTTTTGCATCAATTCGTCGTTTAACCAATTTTCCAATGGAATAACAGCCGCAGGATTTCCTGAAAATACTTTATCTGCAAATGCGTCAACCTGATAGATATTTAGTTTCATTCTGATGGTTTTAAGTTGAAGATTGAGTCCATTCTAAAAAGTCATTCAATGAATAGTTTTAAACATATTCAGCCATTTTTAATCTGTTCATAATAGATTCATCGGATGACTAAATTGCTGCTTTTACTATTCGTAGTAAACTCAAGTAGCAAAGGTAAAAATGTTTCGAGAACGAATTCAAGGAAAAACGCAGAAAAATCTTAAAACTTAAGGGTGAGTTTTAAATTATATCTTCGTCCGGTAAGGTAATTCGGAACGGCAAACTGATCGCCATAAATACTCGAAACCCAGAAATACGAAATTGTATTGTTGATATTGAGTAAATTAAAAACCTCAAGACTAAGCATCATATCATTAATCTGACGCAAGAGATTCCGGTTCACAGGATTTGCGGCACTGATTAAAACCTTCGAAAAACCGAGGTCGATTCTACGGTAAGGAGGCATTCTGAATACATCCTGATAACGTTCAGAATTTGGCGGTCCGGTTGGCAAACGCGAGCCGTAAAAACCCGAAAGTTGCATCCGCCAGGTTGGATTTCCGGGTAAATAATCCTGGAAAAACAAACTAAAATTCATGCGCTGGTCGGTTGGACGAGGAATGTAACCGTGACCATCGCCAACAATATCTTCTTCAGTTTTCATAAAAGACAAACTAGCCCAAGATTGAACACCGCTTACAAATTCGCCGTTTACTTTCATGTCGATTCCGGTTGCATAACCGACGGCTTCCTGTTCGGGCAAATAACGAATTCTAACATTATCAATCTGATAAGGAATTAAACGTTTCATGTATTTGTAATACGCCTCAGAAGTAACTCTAAACGGGCGATCCCAGGCAGTAAATATTAAATCGGTTCCGGCCACAATCTGGTACGAACGCTGCGCCCGGGTTTCGTAATTAATGGTTCCGTCTTTAAATTTTAATTCCTTAAAAAATGGAGATTGATGATACATTCCCGCCGATAAACGAAACGAAATTTTGCTTTCCCAATCGGGGTAATAACTTAAAGTTGCACGTGGACTAACCAATAATTCGTTATTAAAATCCCAATAATTAAAACGTACACCTCCTGTCAGGTAAAAGTTTCCGCTGCCACCGGCAAAGTTCCATACATCCTGAATGAACCCGGAAACCCGATTCGAACTGATTGCACTTTTGCTGTTTAAAGTATAATACAAGTTTACTTCACTATCGGAATAGGGAATAGAGTAACCCGTTGAATCGCGGAATACCCACTCATTAATTTTATTGTCAATTGCTTCGTGCTGAAACTTTACGCCCCAGTTGATTAAATGATTTTCGGAATTATAGGCTCCCCGATGCGACAGACTGTAAACTTTGGCTTTCAAATCATTTCGGGCGTGATTTAAAAAGGAACCCACACCCAAGTTTAAAACACTGTCGCCAAATTCTTCAGACGACATGTTTCGTTCCAATTCATTTAAATAATAATCTCCCTGAATATCGTAAGTTTCGTGTTCGGTAGCGTAATATGTCGAAGCAATAAATTTCAGATTAAGATTAATATTAGGATGATAATTAGCTGAAAGCGCGCCTGTATATGTCTGAAAATCATCCATTTCCTGCCCGCTAAAATAAATTTTTGTATTTAGTGGAGCCTGCCAGGTGCCAAAAGTGGTTTGTCTGGTTTGCGGTACAAATTTGTATTGATTTTGTGCCACATTCCCCAAAAACGAAATATTGAATTTTTCTGAAACCTGGTATGTAATATAGGTTTGGAAATCGAGAAATTTCGGATCATATTCTCCCTGTTCATCCAAACTTCCCAATAAATACTGATTGGTTTTGTAGCGGATTCCGGAAATATGTGCCAGCTTTCCTTTTAAAGCAACGTCTTCGAAATGTGCTGTAGCTCCTAATAAACTAACCGATGCCGATCCTCTGAAATCGCTTGGTTTGCGGTACTTTATATCTAAAACCGACGACATTTTATCGCCGTATTTTGC
>JBNKOT010000433.1:0-12252 GCA_050294855.1 Draconibacterium sp.
AGTATTGGTTTCAGGTAGGCTTAACGGAGCAGAGATGGCGCGTTCTGAAATGTATAAAGATGGTCGTACCCCACTTCATACTTTGCGTGCAGATATTGATTACGCATTGGCAGAAGCCCTTACTAAAACCGGTTTAATCGGTGTAAAAGTTTGGATTTGCAAGGGGATGGTATATGGAAATCGCGATCTTTCGCCAAACCTGGGTCAAAAACCCGGACGCGGTCCTAAAGGTGGTGGTGCTCCTAATCGTAACAGACGTCGAAAATAGAGGTTTAACACTTATAATTTATTGAAGGATGTTACAGCCGAAAAAAGTAAAATTTAGAAGAGTACAGAAGGGTCGAATGAAAGGGAATGCCCAAAGAGGGAACCAACTTGCATTCGGGTCGTTTGGAATAAAGTCGTTGGATGAAGCGTGGCTTACGGGTCGCCAGATTGAAGCTGCAAGGGTTGCGGTAACTCGTCACATGCAACGACAAGGTCAAATATGGATTAGGGTTTTCCCTGACAAACCGATTACCAAGAAGCCAGCCGAAGTAAGGATGGGTAAAGGTAAAGGTGCTCCTGAAGCATTTGTTGCTCCGATTTCTCCTGGGCGTATTTTAATTGAAGCCGACGGTGTGCCATTTAAAATGGCCAAAGAAGCTTTAAGATTAGCCGCACAGAAGTTACCGGTTAAAACAAAGTTTATGATTAGACGTGATTATGTTGAAGAATAAAATTGGTGAATAATGAAAGTATCTGAAATCAAAGAACTGACGAGCAAAGAAATCGTCGAAAGGTTACAGGTTGAAAAGGAAAACCTTGTTCGCCTAAAACTAAATCATGCAGTTTCTCCGCTTGAAAACCCGATGAAAATTAAGGAAAGCAAGCAAAGTATTGCACGATTGAAAACTATTCTTCAGGAAAGAGAATTAAACGAAAATCAGAATTAATTCAACGATGGAAGAAAAAAAAGCAAGAAATCTCAGGAAAGAGAGAATCGGAGTGGTTGTTAGTGATAAAATGGACAAATCGATTGTGGTAGCTGTTGCACGTAAAGTAAAACACCCTATCTACGGTAAATTCGTAAACAAAACAACCAAATTCCATGCTCATGACGAGGACAATACCTGCAACGAAGGCGATACTGTAAAGATAATGGAAACACGTCCGCTCAGTAAAACCAAATGTTGGAGATTAGTTGAAATAATGGAAAGAGCTAAGTAATCATGATACAACAAGAATCAAGATGTTCGGTAGCTGACAACAGTGGAGCAAAAGAAGTGCTTTGTATTCGCGTTCTGGGAGGAACAAGAAAACGTTATGCTTCTTTAGGCGACACAGTCGTAGTTACTGTAAAGAGTGCAATGCCAGGTAGCGAAGTTAAAAAAGGAACAGTATCGCGTGCAATCGTTGTTCGTACGAAAAAAGAAAATCGTCGTCAAGACGGTTCTTATATTCGTTTCGACGATAACGCAGTTGTTCTTCTTAACGCCACCGGAGAAATGCGTGGAACACGTATTTTCGGGCCAGTAGCACGTGAATTGCGAGACAAGAATATGAAAATTATTTCACTCGCACCAGAAGTACTATAATTAGTAAAAGAGCTCAAAATGCAAAAAAAGTTACACATAAAAAAAGGTGACACGGTGATGGTGAATACCGGAAATAACAAAGGCAAAAAAGGCCGAGTGTTAGAAGTATTCACTAAAACCGACAGAGCAATTGTAGAAGGTGTTAATTTAATGAAAAAGCATACCAAACCTAACGCAGAATCGCCACAGGGAGGTATCATCGAAAAAGAAGCACCCGTACACATCTCAAACCTAATGTTGGTAGACCCAAAATCGGGCGAGGCAACACGCGTAGGTCGGAGATTGAATGACACAGGTAAATTAGTTCGTTTTTCCAAAAAATCTGGAGAGGAGATAAAGTAATGGCTTACATACCAACTCTTAAAAAGAAATATCAGGAAGAAATAATCCCTGCTTTAAAGACAGAGTTCGATTACTCGTCAGTAATGCAGGTTCCAAAATTAGAAAAAATCGTTCTTAACCAAGGTGTTGGAGCAGCAATAGCCGATAAAAAGCTAATTGATGTTGCCCAAACCGAAATGACAATGATTGCCGGTCAGAAAGCCGTACAAACCATGTCGAAAAAGGACATCTCTAATTTTAAACTGAGGAAAAAAATGCCTATTGGCGTGCGTGTTACATTACGTCGCGACCAAATGTATGAATTCTTAGATCGTTTAGTTGCTGTGGCATTGCCACGAATCCGCGATTTCCGTGGAATCGAAAGCAAAATGGACGGACGAGGAAACTACACACTAGGTGTTCCGGAACAAATAGTATTCCCCGAAATCGTGCTCGATAAAGTAAGCAAGATCAACGGGATGAACATTACCTTTGTTACTTCAGCAAAAACCGACGAAGAAGGTTTTGCTTTGTTGAAAGAATTAGGTTTACCATTTAAAAACGTTAAAAAGAACTAAGTATGGCTAAAGAATCAATGAAAGCCCGCGAAGTGAAGCGTGCAAAATTAGTTGAGAAATATGCCGAGAAACGCGCCCAGCTGAAAGCCGATGGCGATTGGGAAGGTTTGCAAAAACTTCCTAAAAACTCTTCGAAAATACGTTTGCACAACAGGTGTAAACTGACAGGTCGACCAAAAGGGTATATGCGCCAATTCGGTATCAGTAGAATAAATTTCAGGGAAATGGCTTCGGCCGGTTTAATCCCCGGAGTTAAAAAGGCAAGTTGGTAATCGTTTAAAGAACTTGAAATAATGAGTAAAGTAACAGATCCAATAGCAGATTATCTAACAAGGGTTAGAAATGGAATCATGGCGAAACATCGCGTGGTAGACATTCCTGCTTCGAATTTGAAAAAAGAAATGACCAAACTTTTGAAAGATAAAGGGTACATTTTAAACTACAAATTTGAAGACGAGGTAGGTTTCCAGGGCAATATCAAAATCGCCTTGAAATACAACCCGGAGACAAAAGTATCTGCAATTAAAAAATTAGAACGGATAAGTAAACCAGGTTTACGTCAATATTGCGATTCAACCAATATTCCACGTGTACTTAACGGTTTAGGCATAGCAATCATCTCAACATCGAAAGGTGTTATTACCGACAAAGAAGCTCGCGAGCTTGGTGTTGGTGGAGAAGTGTTGTGCCACGTCTATTAATAAGGAGGAACGTCATGTCAAGAATAGGTAAATTACCCATTACAATTCCTGCAGGAGTAGAAGTAAAAGTTAGCGACGCAAACGTTGTAACTGTAAAAGGTGCTCTTGGAGAATTGTCACAAGAAGTTGACACCGATATTGAAGTGTCAATCGAAGACGCCGTAATCAATGTAACAAGAACAAACGAGTCAAAACGTCAGAAATCGTTACATGGCCTTTACCGGTCATTGATAAACAACATGGTTATTGGTGTTTCTCAAGGTTACGAGATTAAGTTGGAATTAGTAGGTGTTGGTTACCGTGCAGAATTACTGCCCGATAACGTGCTCGACCTTGTATTAGGTTTTGCTCACCATACATATTTACAACTCCCCTCCGAAGTGAAAGTTGAAGCGGTATCCGATAAACGTAGCAACCCAATCGTTACTTTGAAAAGTATCGATAAGCAATTGGTTGGGCAAGTAGCTGCAAAAATCAGATCATTCCGTAAACCTGAACCTTACAAAGGAAAAGGTATTAAGTTTGTTGGCGAAGTGTTAAGGCGTAAAGCTGGTAAAGCCGCTGCAAAATAATTTTTGAAAAATTAATTATTATGGCATTAACAAAATTAGAAAGGCGAGCTAGAATTAAAAGTCGTGTTCGCACCATAGTTTCCGGCACCGCCGAACGCCCAAGATTGAGCATTTTCAGAAGTAATAAAGAAATTTATGCTCAACTTATCGACGATGCACAAGGAACAACATTGGCTGCAGCCTCTTCAACCGACAAAGCAATTGCCGGAAAAGAAGGAAGCAAGTCTGATAAAGCTGCAATGGTAGGTAATTTGGTAGCCGAAAAAGCTTTGGCCGCAGGAATTACTAACGTTGTATTCGACAGAGGTGGATATTTATACCACGGAAGAGTAAAACAATTAGCTGACGCCGCTCGTAAAGGTGGCCTTAAATTCTAATACATTATGGCGAAATTAAGCAATAAAGTAAAAACTAGCGACCTCGAATTAAAAGACAGGTTGGTAGCCATTAACCGTGTAACCAAAGTTACAAAGGGTGGACGAACTTTTAGTTTCTCGGCCATTGTAATCGTTGGTAACGAAGACGGTATTGTGGGTTGGGGCCTTGGAAAAGCGAGCGAAGTAACAACCGCTATCGCTAAAGGTGTCGACGCAGCTAAAAAGAACCTAGTGAAAATTCCGGTAATCAACGGAACCATTCCTCACGAACAAACTGCAAAGTTTGGTGGTGCAAACGTATTGTTAAAACCAGCTTCATCGGGTACCGGTGTTAAAGCAGGTGGTGCGATGCGTGCTGTACTCGAGAGTGTGGGGATCCACGATATTCTGGCAAAATCGAAAGGTTCTTCAAATCCTCATAACCTTGTAAAAGCAACAATGGCTGCTTTACTCGAATTGAGAGATGCGTATACAGTTGCCGAGCATAGAGGTGTATCAATGGAAAAAGTTTTTAAAGGATAACACAGTTATGGCAAAAGTTAGAATTACCCAAGTAAAAAGTAGTATCGGTTCAACAAAACGCCAAAAGTTAACACTCGAGGCACTGGGGTTAAAAAAACTAAATACTCCGATCGAACACGAAGCTACACCTCAAATTATTGGCATGATCAATAAAATGAGGCATTTAATTAGTGTTGAAGAAGTTAAATAATATTTCAAATCTGAAAATATGAATTTAAGTAACTTACAACCTGCAGAAGGATCGACTAAAACCAATAAACGAGTTGGAAGAGGACAGGGCACAGGCCGTGGCGGTACATCAACTCGTGGACACAAAGGTCAGAAGTCCAGATCCGGATATTCAAGGAAAGTAGGATTCGAAGGCGGACAGATGCCTTTACAGCGTGTTGTCCCTAAAATGGGATTTAAAAACATCAATAGAGTTGAATACAAAGCAATCAACCTCGATGTTTTACAACTTGTAGCTGAAAAGAATAATCTGACTGTCATCGACAAAAGTTCTTTGATTAACGCAGGTCTTGCGTCGAAAAACGATAGAATAAAAATTCTTGGCGGTGGTACTTTAGGTATAAAACTCGAAGTAAAAGCCAATGCATTTTCGAAAAGCGCAAAAGAAGCAATAGAAAAATTAGAAGGAACAACCGAAATACTTTAAACCAGAATGAAACGATTCATTGAGACCCTAAAGAATATTTATAAGATTGAAGATCTTAGATTTCGCATTGGAACAACACTTTTTCTCCTGTTAATATACAGGTTGGGATCGTTTGTTTCGCTTCCTGGAATAGATCCGGCACAATTACAAAACCTGCAGTCACAAACTTCAGACGGACTACTTGGGCTGATTAACATGTTCTCAGGAGGAGCGTTTGCACAAGCTTCTATCTTTGCTTTAGGAATTATGCCGTATATATCTGCCTCAATCGTGATTCAGTTAATGGGAATCGCAGTACCCTACTTCCAGAGGTTGCAGAAAGAGGGTGAGTCAGGTAGAAGGAAAATAAATCAGATTACAAGGTACTTAACCGTGTTAATTCTGATTCCACAAGCATCGGCATATCTTACAAATCTTCATATGCAGTTACCCGATACCGCATTTGCTATGACAGGGATATGGTTTAACATACCATCGATTGTTATATTAACTGCCGGTTCGATGTTCGTGTTGTGGTTAGGAGAACGAATTACCGATAAAGGAATTGGTAACGGTATCTCATTAATAATCATGATTGGTATTATTGCCCGTTTACCAATGGCAATTGTACAAGAATTTGGTTCCCGTTTTGAAGGTGGTGGTTTAGTAATGTTCCTGCTTGAGTTTGTTATTTTATTTGTTGTGTTTATGGCCTCAATCGCGCTTGTTCAAGGAACACGCAGGATCCCGGTTCAATATGCAAAACGAATTGTTGGTAACAAACAGTACGGTGGTGTACGTCAGTACATTCCTCTAAAAGTAAATGCTGCAGGTGTAATGCCAATCATTTTTGCACAGGCAATTATGATGGTACCTATTACAATTGTTGGTGTTGCTAACTCTGAAAATCTGCGTGGTGTTGCAGCAGCTTTATCTAACATGACAGGAGTTTGGTACAATTTAACACAATTTTTATTAGTGGTAGCTTTTACGTATTTTTACACAGCTATTACAATAAACCCAACTCAAATGGCAGAGGATATGAAGAAAAACGGAGGTTTTATTCCAGGCGTTAAACCCGGAAAAAGAACCGTCGAATTTCTCGATACTGTGATGTCAAGGATTACCCTTCCAGGATCGATATTCCTTGGTTTGGTAACCATACTTCCAGCATTCGCAATGTTAATGGGAATCAG
The DNA here is from genome assembly GCA_050294855.1 of Draconibacterium sp. Lineage (GTDB taxonomy): Bacteria > Bacteroidota > Bacteroidia > Bacteroidales > Prolixibacteraceae > Draconibacterium. The sequence continues at coordinate 6,479 of JBNKOT010000433.1, forward strand.
CCAGTCGTTCGCACTATTTTATGGTGGAACATCGCTGCTTATTCTTGTGGGAGTTGTATTAGACACACTACAGCAAATAGAAAGTCACTTGTTGATGCGCCATTACGACGGTTTGATGAAATCAGGCCGAATTAAAGGTCGTCCGGGTGGGGGAATGTAGAATTGGTAAATGAAAGAGAGTTATCTTCAATTATTGTTTAACAAAAAGATTGTAAATTAAATTTTTTATGGCAAAACAGCCTTCCATAGAGCAAGATGGTACTATAATAGAAGCATTGTCGAATGCAATGTTCCGAGTTGAACTGGAAAACGGCCACATTATTACGGGGCATATTTCCGGCAAAATGAGAATGCACTATATTAAAATTTTGCCCGGCGACAAGGTAAAAGTTGAAATGTCTCCTTACGATTTAACCAAAGGTAGAATTACATTTAGATATAAAAACTAAAGATTTTTAATAATGAAAACTCGTGTTTCAGTTAAAAAACGTAGCTCCGACTGCAAAATCATTCGCAGAAAGGGACGTTTATATGTGATTAATAAAAAGAACCCAAAGTTTAAACAACGTCAAGGGTAACGTTAATCTGAAAAATTAAAATTTATGGCACGTATAGTTGGTGTTGATATTCCAAATAATAAAAGAGGTGAGATTGCTCTTACCTATATTTATGGTATTGGCCGCAGCAGGGCCGTTAGCATTCTAAAAGAAGCTGGCGTAGAAAATAACCTGAAGGTACAAGAGTGGAACGACGATCAGTTTGCAGCAGTTCGTAAAGTAATTAACGAAAGCTTCAAAGTGGAAGGTGAATTGCGTTCAGAAGTTCAAATGAACATTAAACGACTGATGGATATTGGTTGTTATCGTGGTATTCGTCATCGTATTGGTTTACCAGTACGCGGACAAAGTACTAAGAACAATGCTCGTACCCGTAAAGGTAAGCGTAAAACTGTTGCTAATAAGAAAATGGCCACTAAATAAGGGATTTGAATTATGGCAAAAAAGACAGGATCAAGTAGAAAGAGAACAGTCGTGGTTGAAGCCAATGGAATGGCTCACGTACATTCTTCTTTCAACAATATCATCATTACGCTGACAAACATGAATGGCGAAGTCATCTCATGGTCGTCAGCCGGAAAAAAAGGATTTCGTGGTTCGAAAAAGAACACTCCTTATGCTGCTCAGGTAGCTTCTGAAGAGTGTGGAAAAACTGCTTATGACCTTGGACTTCGTAAAGTAAAAGTATTCGTGAAGGGGCCTGGTAACGGGCGTGAATCGGCAATCAGAGCTTTGGCTTCTATTGGAATCCAGGTAACCGAGATTGTTGATGTAACTCCGCTTCCACACAATGGTTGCAGACCTCCTAAAAGACGTCGTGTATAATTATTTAAAACGAAAAGGTTATGGCAAGATATAGAGGACCAAAATCCAAGATAGCTCGTAAATTCGGTGAACCGATCTTCGGCCCCGATAAAGTATTCGAACATAAAAACTACCCTCCGGGGATGCATGGTTTGTCTTCTAAAAGAAGAAAAAAATCGGAATACGGGTTACAGTTGAAAGAAAAACAAAAAGCAAAATATACCTATGGTATTTTGGAAAAACAGTTCCGTGGACTCTTTAAAAAGGCGCAGTCTTCTAAAGGAGTAACCGGTGAAGTATTGTTACAATTGCTCGAGTCGAGATTGGACAATGTAATTTTCCGCATGGGTGTAGCGAAATCACGGGCAGCAGCTCGTCAGTTTGTGTCTCACAAACATATTACTGTAAACGGAAACGTAGTAAATATCCCATCGTACACGGTAAAACCTGGCGACGTAGTTGGAGTTAGGGAAAAATCAAAATCGTTGGAAGAAATTACTACCTCATTGCATTCAAACCGCAGTACTCGTTACGAATGGTTAGAATGGGACGGTGATCAAATGGTAGGTAAATTCCTAAATCGTCCGGAACGCGAAGAAATACCGGAAAACATCAAAGAACAACTTATCGTAGAGTTGTATTCAAAATAATAAAATTTACTAAGGTTATTATGGCAATATTAGCATTCCAAAAGCCTGACAAGGTGATAATGTTAGAATCCGATGATAAATTCGGAAAATTTGAATTTCGTCCGTTAGAACCGGGGTATGGTATTACCATTGGTAATGCACTGCGTCGTATCTTATTATCATCGCTTGAAGGGTATGCGATTACAACTGTAAAAATTGAAGGCGTAGATCACGAATTCGCTACGATTAAAGGAGTTATTGAAGATGTAACTGATATAATCCTTAATCTTAAGCAGATTCGTTTCAAAAATGAGGTGGATGATTTTGACAGTGAAAAAGTTTCAATTTCAATTAGCGGGCAAGAAGAATTTACTGCTGGCGACATAAACAAATTTATGACCGGTTTCAGGGTTCTGAATCCAGAGTTGGTAATTTGCAGAATGGAACCGGATGTGAAAATTCAGATTGAACTAACGATCAACAAAGGTCGTGGTTACGTTCCTTCTGTTGAAAACAAACCCGTTGAAGCTGAATTTGGTGTAATCCCGATCGATTCGATCTTTACCCCAATTAAAACAGTGAAATACGCTGTCGAAAACTATCGTGTTGAACAAAAAACTGACTACGAAAAGTTAATTTTTGACATCAGCACCGATGGATCGATTCAACCAAAAGAAGCGCTCAAAGAAGCAGCCAAAATTCTGATTTATCATTTCATGTTATTCTCAGACGAAAAGATTACTCTCGACTCTGATGAAAAATTTGCAAATGAAGAGTTCGACGAGGAAGTACTGCACATGCGTCAGCTGTTGAAAACTAAATTGGTAGACATGGATCTGTCTGTAAGGGCATTGAACTGTTTAAAAGCTGCCGATGTTGATACATTGGGCGATTTAGTTACGTACAACCGAAACGACTTACTTAAATTTAGAAACTTTGGTAAAAAATCGCTAACCGAATTGGATGACCTTTTGGATAACATGGGTCTGAATTTTGGAATGGATATTACAAAGTATAAACTTGACAAGGAGTAAGAGGTAATGAGACATAATAAGAAATTTAATCATTTAGGGCGTAAATCTGCGCACCGTAAAGCAATGTTAGCAAACATGGCTAGTTCTCTCATTCAACACAAGAGAATTACAACCACTGTAGCTAAAGCAAAAGCATTACGTATGTACGTTGAGCCGCTTATTACAAAATCGAAAAACGATTCGACACATTCACGCAGAGTTGTGTTTAGCTATTTACAAGACAAAGAGGCTGTTTCTGAGTTATTCAGAGAAATCTCTGCAAAAGTAGCTGACCGTCCGGGCGGATACACACGTATTCTTAAAACGGGAAACCGTTTAGGCGATAACGCCGAAATGTGTATCATCGAATTGGTAGATTATAACGAAGCAATGTTGGCTGCAAAAGAAGAAGCTGCTGCACCTAAAAAACGTCGTTCGCGTCGTGGTGGTGCTAAAAAAGCTGAAGCTGCAACAGCTGCTCCGAAAGCTGAAAAAGAGGTTAAACCAGTTGAAGAAGCTCCAAAAGCAGAAGCAACCGAAGTTAAACCTGAAGAAACAACTGAAGCTCCAAAAGCAGAAGCAACTGATTCTACTGAGGAAAAGAAAGAAGAATAAAGTTTTCTTGACTATATTGAAAAGCCGGCCTTTTTTAAGCGCCGGCTTTTTCATTTTAGTTAATTGCTCAGCAGGTTTTTGGGTCTGGCGAATTCAATTCACCATTTATATCATTCCCGATTGGAAACCGCAATGCCAGATCAGAAGTATATAACTTTAGTCAAACTTCGTTGGTAAACTGAAGCTACTTTTAAAGAGATCCATTCCCTCTATTTTTAACACACAAGGAATGGATCTATTTCTTGTATTTTTTATAATGTTATGAAGAACAAACATCTTACAAATTTCCCCATTCCAAATATTCTAGTAATTTTGGTTTAACTTAAATCAATAAATAAACCATAATCTATGACAAAAAAGAGCAATTCACTTTCCCGAAGAAATTTTATTCGTACAACTGCAGCATCAACAACCACACTTGCATTTTCGCCTTTGGTATTTAGTTGTTATACCAATTCAGGTTCAAAATTCGGAGGTGTACAAATTGGTGCAATTACTTATAGTTGGAGAAGTATGCCCGGAACTGCAAGCGATATTTTAAAATATTGTGTTGAAAGTGGTATCAGTTCGTTGGAATTAATGGGAAATGTAGCCGAAGAGTTTGCCGGTATTCCGTCTATGCCGTCCCGCCCCGAACGAAATGTTGAACAAACCGATGAAGAAAAGGAAGCTTACAATATGGCCCGAAAAGAAGCTCAGAAAAAAATTGTTGAATGGCGGGTTTCGAATAATATGGAGAAATACAAAGAGCTTCGGAAAAAGTTTAACGATGCCGGAGTTGGTATTCATATTGTAAAGTTTGCACCTGCAGGCTGGAGCGATGAAGAAATCGACTACGCTTTTAAAGCTGCCAAAATAATGGGAGCAAAAGGCATTACAAATGAAATTGGAGAAGAAGCCTGTAAACGATTGGGAAAATTTGCCGAGAAACACGATATGTATGCAGTTTTCCATAATCATGGGCAACCTGGTCAACCAGATTTTAGCTTCGAAAAGTTTTTAGATTACTCACCAAACAACATGCTCAATTTTGACGCCGGACATTATTTTGGCGCAACCGGCAATCATCCAAACAAGATTATAGAACGTTTGTACGATCGAATTTATAGCATTCATTTAAAAGACAAAACCGGTAAAGATTCGCAGCCTGCTAATACCAATATGCCTTGGGGCGAAGGAGAGACTCCTTTGGATGATATTCTGGAATTAATTAAAGAGAAAAAATATCCGATTTATTGCGATGTTGAATTGGAATATCAGGTTCCCGAAAATTCGGATGCACAACAGGAAATTATAAAGTGCGTGCAGTATTGCAAGAATATTTTAGTTTAAAAAGCTACAAGCTTCAAGCTATCAGCTTCTGGTTACAAAGATGCCATCCGTTTACGTTAAAACAAACACCGATGGCATCTTTTTTTTCTGAAAACTGCGACTGTCAACTAAAACCTTTCCCCCCACCATTTTTTTAATCGTTCCAAAATCTTTAATTCAGTGGGATTGTTTTGTGGTTTATAAATTCTTTCTTTCAAAATTTCGTCGGGAAGGAAATCCTGCTTTACAAAATTGCCCTCGTAAGCATGCGAATATTTGTATTCTTTTCCGTAACCAATTTCTTTCATTAGTTTGGTTGGTGCGTTACGAATTGCTAACGGAACAGGCAAATCTCCGGTTCGTTTTACCAACGCCAGCGCTTCATCGATGGCAGAATAAGCGGAGTTACTTTTTGGTGAAGTTGCCAAATAGATTGTGCAATTCGACAGAATAATCCGGCTTTCGGGATTGCCGATTTTATGCACTGCGTCGAAAGTGCTTTGTGCCAACAACAATGCATTAGGATTGGCCAAACCAACATCTTCGGCTGCAAGAATTAGTAAACGTCGTGCAATAAATTTTACATCCTCTCCACCAGCAATCATTCTGGCCAGATAATAAACGGCTGCATCGGGATCGCCTCCACGAATACTTTTAATAAAGGCAGAAATAATGTCGTAGTGCATTTCGCCTTGTTTGTCGTAAATCGCAAGGTTTTTCTGTAGTCGGTCGGTAACTTTTTTATCGGTGATTACAATTTTGTCACTCTCTTCAGCCAAAATTACCAACTCCAAAACATTTAATAATTTCCGTGCATCGCCACCCGAGAAACGCAACATCGCCTG